>DAXX01000020.1:637-10189 GCA_002506605.1 Thaumarchaeota archaeon UBA160 | reverse complement strand
AAAGAAGCCTATATACACTGATGGAGCCTTGGTACATTGATGCGTGCAGGTTGGCAGGAGCTGATCGCTTCATTTACGATCAGAGCGTGAAGAACTCGATGGAAATGATGAACGAATACATTAAGGGCAANNCCCTACAAGGAAATTCAGCTTTAAAACTGCAAAGAACTGATATCTTCGTTTAAATTCTTCTAAAACTTCGTGTTCATAAACGAAGATCATGAACACGCTCTTCTTTCGGATAATTTATTGCCAGAATGGCTGAGGGTCATTTCATTGATAATAGGACTGAAATGATCAAAATGGGCATAAGCTAACAGCACCGTTAACCTTAAGCTTTGTCTCATCAACTGCTATCAGTTTCCTTTCTCTAGCAGGAACTTAAAGCATTATTAAAAAACTTTTGTCTAATAAAGAACTGAAGCGCGAGATATTCCTAAATTCTCTGCTATCTGTCACTATGACATAAATATACAGCAAAAGGCCAAAGCTCTTTTCTTTATAGTTTATTACTTTTGAATATACCATTATTGCGGTTCGCTTCTGTTAGTGCTTTTATTCGATGAAGCTTTATAAAGCTGACAGNNTGAAAATCTTATTTGATCAGCATCTTTGACTTTACAGAATTTTTATATGTGTACTTAAGTTTATATATTCGAAAACCGTTTAAAAAACAGAATAATTTTTTATAAAACGTTCTTTAATTTTATTATTAAATTTTAAAAAAGATAACATTTATAAAAATTGCAAGCAAAATTATAATAAATGCCAATGCACATTAAGGCACAAAAGGAGGATGTTTCTGAAAAAATTGTTGCGGTAGAGGATAAAGAAACCGCATATATTTTAAGCAAAATGTTAGAAAATTCTAAACTGATAAACCAAAACAGAGACCTTTATATTTACACAGGAAAATATAAGACAACAAAAATATCTGTAGCAACCACCGGAATAGGCGCCCCTTCTGCAACATTGGTATTTGAAGAACTGTCACAACTGGGGGTGAAAACAATTGTGTACCTTGGATCAGCTAAGTCTCTAAAAAATGATATTAAAGAAGGATCTATAATAATTTCAACTGGAGCCTCATATTTTCCTGGCGGAACCATTGGAGAGTATGTTACAGAAAACTTTTTTGTTCTATCAGCAATCCCTGACCTTTTGTTGAACAAAAAACTTGTTGATGCATTTAAAAAATCTGGGATAAATATAAAAATAGGCCCGACATTTTCGAGCGATAACTACTATTCTAATTACTTTGATAAAAATGTTCAGCAGTTTTACGAAAAAAATTTTCTTTGTGCTGACATGGAATGCGCATCTTTATTGATTCTTTCAAGCTTAAGGCGTTTTAAGGCAGCATGCACCCTAATAATAAATGAAGAACCCTTTAATGGGAAGAAAATTTCTGAAGAAGATCTGAAAAAACTTATAACTAAGGCCGGATCAGCTGTTTTTGATGCGTTAATTGAAAGTTAAACTTCTACATGGAGTCTTTGTAGCTATTTTAGCATTTGTGATAGTCAGCCTGATATTGCCAGAGGTTGCCTACTATCTTACGTTAACTTTTTTTCCGTATCAATCAAAAGGGGATCCGCTTTACTTTAACGGAGAGATTGTAGGTTATAAATATGTTTACATGAACATCTCGATTAAGGGATACTTTAATTCTACAAATCCTTACTATATGTCTCCAATAATAAGCGAAGAAGAAGCTATACAACAAGCTTATGCGATAAACTTGAGCGTAGGGGTTCCTCTGAATTATTTGAAAAGCCTAGTATCCAATTATAGTTATTATGATTTACTTACAGGAAAATCTCTTGTAAACGTCAACTTATTGAATATAGAATTATTAGGATTTTATAAAAATAATGCAAAATTTTATAGCTACTATTTACAAGGTATAAAAAGAATAGAATGTATTAATAAAACTATTGATTATCAATGAACTCGGCTATACCTTTGAGCACTGCATATACAGCAATATATGCTGGAACCTTAACCTTTTCTTTCTTGTATGGACCAAACGTTTGATCTCTAAACTTTATAGCAGGCATATAATGTACTAATAATTCAATAGGTTCTTCCGGCAAAACAACAGCTTCCTTAAAAGGATCGAATAGATCTAGTGAGGTTACTTCCTTTTTTGCTAAGCCGCTTTCATCGTGAAGGGAATCAGGCGCTCTAAAAATCCTTCTAATGTCAACTGTAACATTTGGATCGATTGTTACTTTTCTTCTGTTTATTAAGGAACCGCTTTCTGGTACATTTTTATAAAAAACTGATTGATTAAAGCCGTTCATTGTTATGTATTCCACTATCTCCATTCTTTCCTGTTGTCCTAATTTTCTCATTTCTTCATTAAAGATATAAAAATGATAACCGTTATTTCCTGAAAAGTAAATTGATATTTCTTTTCTACTTAGGCCAAAATCTTCAGTAAGTATGTCTGAAAGAGTTATTGCAGCATCTTTAACATCACTAAGACATTCATCACATACCCATTCTACTTCTTCTAAATCTTCTGACCCACAACTTGGACAAGATTTTGGAGCTGGAAGAGTCCCATAAGTATGACAATTTTTGCAGATCCAGAAGCTGTTATCCTTTATTTTTTTGCTTACATCCTTTATATCTATATCAAATGCTACGTCAGCCTTTATCAAACCCTTTGACTCCATCGGCGCTGTTGGATCTGAATAAAAAGCTACAGAATAGTAAACGGATTTTGGCACGTTCTTCACAAGGAATGCCTTATATTCCCCCTCGCTCTTGAAGCTCAAATGCCTTATCATGCTGCCATTAAAGTCTTTATAGCCAAACTCTCTAGATTCTATTGATTCAGGCGCTTTTATCTTTTCAGAATAGTTAAAGTAATACCATCTGAAAAACTTTCTAACCGTTTGTAGCTGTTCCATTTCCAACATACTCATAAATTAGAACTTGAGCCCACATGCCGTTGCTTGTCGAATATTGTAGTGGTGAGGCATAAACTAGCCTAAAAGGAGTTGAGTTGCTTGTATAAAGTGGCGAATAGACCCATAGCGGAATCTGATAATACATTGTCATATTTGGCTGATAATGGGGCTCAATTGAAACAACCATTCCAGTTGAAGGATCGACTACTCCCCATCCTTCATATCTTAAAGGCTCAAGTTGTCCTAAAAGGGTTTCGTTCCAGAAATACCAAGTCAAAAGATGGGTCTGTGGGTTTATCCAAATAGATTCGTTCGAAGACCAGCCAGCCCAAACGATCATAGCCGGAACCTTGCTTTCATCACCACCGATCCCATACAATTCGCCGGAAAGCATATAGTTTTGCAAGTACGGATCTCTTGTTATCAAACCGGCATTGGCGCCCGTTGCAAATACAACCACATATTTTCCGTGAAGCTGTTGTAGATATTTTATTGATTGGTTAACAGGCGATAAAAACATCTTTGCAACTAGCCCTATCTGTGTTCCGTTTAACGTAGCATTATCTACCACCGTAGTTTGATTTCCCATTACAGTTATCCAGTAACCATAGTCCCACCAAGCAACTACAACAGAATGGGGAGGCATGTTAGAAGAATTTGACATCCATTTTAATGCATCTATCCATGCGGGAACTTTGCCGTTTATTATAGTTGCAGAATTGACTATGCTTACAGGCACGTTGTTCTGGGGGACCCAAAAGTATACAGGAAAAACGGTAAGCCCAACCAACACAACAGCTGCTGCGATCTTTTCATACTTAAAGCCCACGTTTTGAATTTTTTTCTTTCCTTTTTTCTCTTGGATTTGAGAACCTATCTGAGCTACAGCATAGTAAATTCCGATTGGAGCCCCTATAACAAGTGCTAGACCGAGAAAATCCATAAGCTCTCCGAAAGAAGTACCTACATAAAAGCTCCATAAAAGGAAGATAGCTATAATTATTGAAGAAATAGTTCTGCGTTTAATAAGAAAATAGCCAGCTATTACTAGAAGAAGCGATCCCATTCCATACGTAAACAAAGCTTCTAAACCTGATATAGGAAGCTGCTCAGCTACGGTACTTACTATAGAAGGTTTCATCCTTAAAAGAGGGTTGAGAGCCGACAAATATCTTAAATTTATGAGGTGAGGAAGAACGTACCCTATCCCAATCAAACCTATAATTATGATTGATATCAAAGCCACAAAGAAACTTTTTCTGCTCACCAATTTTATTCTTTCATTTACATAATAAAGCAGGTTTACAATAAATGCCAGATAAAGTAAGAGCATTGTTGGACTGTAAATCCATGACCTACCAGGGACCGGATATATAACAGCTACAAGCGCGCCGATCGTATAGAGGATTTCGTTCAACAAAACCTGTTCATTTATATAATTTCCAGAAATCCCAGGCTTTAAATAAACAGGAGCAAAAAGGAAAGCAAGACCAATAACGCCGTTGAGGTTTTCAACACCACCCCACATGGTCTGTGCATAACCTACGAGCAAACCTGCTATAAGAGAGTATACCGCTGGCATTATGTTTATTTTTTCCTTTGATGAAATGTTTTCAAAAGAAAATACAATAAACATAAGGGCAATAGGCATAAAGAGGAAAGCGAACGGGGTTCCCTTATACCAGCCAAAATCTGTCCTTATAATAAGGCCTGGCACAGAAGAAAGCAAAAGAACGCCGATAAGTCCAACATATTTATTCTTAGTTATCTTAAGCGAAATAAAATAAATAGGTACGGAAATTAAAACGCCCAAGAAAACAGGTAATATGGCAACAAAATCATAAAGCGATATCCTTAGACTTAGAGCCTTTAATATTATATAAAGGATAGCTACAAGGAAATATAGACCAGATGGTGAGGTTGCAGCCAAATTTCTTCCCCATGGATACCAGAAATTATAATCTATTGTGTGAAAGTATTTACTTATTCCTGCAAAACCGTATTTTGTTAGGTCTTGATAAACTACATTTGTAACATAATAATGATAATAAGGGTCAAATTCGTTCAAATAAAAGCCAAAGTTAGCTGGCATTATCCTTACATAAAAGTTTAAAACAAGAAGAAATGCAAATGCTAAAATAACCATAGCCGTCCCAAAAGACATTCTTGGCAGTTTAAAGCTCATGGTTAATATGATTATATTATGGGTTCTTAAATTTTCTGCCTATGCATAATTTTCTGCAAAAGAAAAACTCAGCAACATTATTAAGTTTAAAGTAGAAAAACATAAAGTAATGAAATTAAGAGAAGGGGAAGAGCCCGTTTTTTTGCCTTTGCCGTCAACCTATGGGCTTCTTAAAAGAGAAAGGTATGAAGGCAAATGGATCATCCTTTTTTTCTATCATAAGGACTTTGCTACAGGATGCGACATGGATATAAGCGTTTTTATAGAAAACATGAAAAAATTAAAGGAAGCAGGAGTTGAAATCGTCGGGGTGAGCCCTGATTCACTCGAAGAACACTTTAGGTTTTCTGTTCAAAGGGGAATAAAATTTGAATTAGTATCCGACCAAAAAGGAAAAATGGCCGCGTTGTATGGTGCTTTAAAAATGAAAAACCCAATAAACTTTAAAAGGAAAGCTTTTCTTATTTCACCAGAATTTAAGATATTAAAGGAATATAATGGGAAAAAAACTGTGCTTTACCCTCTTGAAATACTTTATGACGTGGATTTCCTGCAAGATGTGCTGAAAAACTATGAAAAAAATGACATCAAGTTATATAAATCATAAAAAAGCTTATGTTTATAGTTTAAACATATAATAATTGATTTAGATTGGGATTAGAAAAGCAGAAAAAATCAGCTCTGAAAGGTGATAAGTTTCTTGTCTAAACTATCTATCATAATTAATGGAAAAGAAATAGCTTTTGCCAATTTGGATATGGCAAATCATCCAAAGACTGTTAAGGAGCTTTTAAGAGTCGCAAGGATTAAGGCATTTGCTATAAACAGGGGAAGCTATTATATGTTCAGAATTCCTGTCAGAGTTGGTGCAGAAAAGCCCGAGACCTCATTTAAAGAAGGAGATGTGGCTTTTGATTATATGGGAGGATGGCTTTTAATATTTGTGAAAAATTCTTCTTACTTTGGTAAAGCTAATTTAATAGGAAATGTTGAAGGTAAAATGCCTGAAATTAAATCTGGCACAGAGCTCATCATTACATTCTTGCCTTAGAAAGATGTTTCGGCTCCTTCCCACAAATAGTTAAAATAGCTTTCAGCTAACATCGCAAGATAAGGGTGATTTGAAGCTATGGCTGCATAGTCTCCTTCAGACATTGATAACATGAGTACAACAGTTCTAGAATCCGATATAACACCTCCACCAAACATGGGGTCTCGCACTCTTATTTCTGCTTTTGATAAAAGTTTCTTAATGTTCTTTGAAGAACTGGAGGTTGTGAGTATTTTTATTTGAAGATACTCCTTATTTAAAAGCGATTCCTTAAGGCTTTCAATAAAGCTCTGATTAGGATCAAAAGGTATTGCTATCTTGACGTCTTGTTTTGCGAGCTTTATTGCCTCAAAGAAAGTCTCCATTACAGCCTTATAGCCGTTAACTAGCCAAACATCTGACTTTTCTGTCATGCCCTTTGAATTATAAACAGGTCTGACCGAAGTTTCTATAAATGATTCAAACTCTTTGACGTCGTTATCTACTTTTTCTTTAAACCTTAAAAGAATCTCATCTGGAGAAGCTAAATAATATTTAGACGGCCAAGATTTCTCCTCTTTAATCCATTTCATTTCTAAAAGTTTTTTTAATGAACTATAGACTTTTGGATAAGGTACATGCGAATATTTTGCTATATCTTGAGCTGTCATTAAACCTCCATTAAGAAGGGCCTGAAATACCTTTATATCGTATAAATTAAGCCCAAATCTCAAAAGAACTTTAAATCTATCTTCGGTCATTTATCTTAACTTTTCTATGACGCTTAATGCCTTTACCGAATCCTTTCTTGGCATTATAAAATAAACGTTCCTGTCAAATCTAAATGCATGTAAAAGGTTGACGCTAAGCGCATTAAAGATCATTATGAGCGGATGATATGGCACATCATGCTTAGCGCCTGTAAACTTTACTTTCAAAAGAACCAGTTCGCTTGTAGCGGTTCCTCCCTTAACTATAGCTTTGATCTTACCTTCATCCATAACAGCCATTATGAGCTTAGAAAAATCAATGTTGCTAAATTCATCTGGTGTGTACGTGATTTCGCTTATGCCTGTTTCTAACTCGACATCTGTACCTGATGTTGAAACTGAATATGCCGCAGGCTTAGACGCGTTGAGCTTCGTTAAAGCTTTTTCAATAGTATTTAGCTTAACGTCTTTACCAACCATTGAGTCTACTGCGCTCTTAATTTCCCTCGCCATTGCGTTGAGGTTTGCGAGACCACTTGAAAGCAATATTTGATACAGAACATTTTCATCTACAACTTTTTTTACAGCCTCTGTAACTTTCACAAATAAGATATGTTCGATCACATATATATAATTTTTGAAATTTTTTCGAAAAATTTATTCTTTTTCAAAATTGTATTAATTAGCCTATATAATCTAAAAGATTACCTTCTTTCTTCTCAAATCTAGAGGCTTTTACACCAACTCTTCTAATTTTTATATCTATTGATTCTGACATTATGGATTTTAAGAGTTCTAAAGAAGCGGAAAGCAGTTCTTCGAATGAAGAAACTGGGTACTTGAATGTTTTGGATTTAGTTTTTGAACTGAAATCCTCTAAGATAACTATAACACCAATTTCCCTAAAAGACATGCCGGAGAGCCTTTCGTAAAGCTTTCTTGCAGCTTCAGAAATAGCCTCTTCAGGCTTTTTATTTTTAAGAGATACGAACTTTTCAAGTTCTTTCCTCTTTTTGGTTACTTCCAGCTTTCTTTCATCTATTCCTCTTAAAAAGTTATAAATCATTATTCCTCTCTTTTCCCCAAACAGCTTTCTTAGCTCATCAACGCTAAGAGCTTTTGCATCTTTTATTGTCTTTATCCCAATCGAATTTAGCTTTTCAACGGTTTTATGACCTATGTAAGGAACATCTTCAAGCTTTGAAGCCTCAAGAAAAGAATCAACCTCATTTGGCGTTATTATTTTCAAACCATCTGGCTTCGCGCTGTCACATGCCATCTTAGCTATAAGTTTGTTAGGACCGATGCCTACTGTGCATTTGATGCCGCCGGATTCCTTTACAAGCTGTTTTATCTTTATGCCTAATCTCTCAGCTTCATCTTTATCGATCTCACCAAGGTCGATGTAAGCTTCATCTATGCTTGCCTGTTCAATCGCTTTGAAGTTTTCTTGAAGCCACTTCATTATTTTGTTACTAACCTGCTGATAATATGCCATATCAACAGGTAAAACAACTAAATCAGAAGCGAGTGACTTTGCTTTTGAGACTGGCATTCCTGATTTTACGCCATACTTTCTTGCTACGTAATTTGCTGATGCAACAGCGCCAGAATCCTTCGCAGTAAGCATACAAACGGCTATTGGCCTATCCTTATATTCTGGATGTCTTAGCTCTTCGCATTGAGCATAAAAGTAATCAAAGTCTACAAGGGCTATAGCTTTAAACCTTTTGTTAAGCACAATTTTTATTAATTAAAACGTATATAAAGCCAAATCTAAAATATAGTTTAGCGATTATATATCGCTTTGCATATAGCTAATTCTTAATCATCATAAATTGTGAGAGTTCTATAATCTTTTGGGTTATACAGTATGAAACTCGTCTTATTGTTTGGTAAACTCCAGTGACATAGCTTTCAGGGCTTCTCAGTTCATAGCGCGCTTGTCTAAACATGTGGAATACTTTTCATGTACTTCAGCAGGGAGGTAGAGCACGATCATTCCGAGCGTCATGCCTGCGTCCCACACGCAGAGCCCCTCCTTTAATATTACAAGGGCTGAGGCAACATCCCTGTCGAACGAGGAACCGCAAGAGGGAAAACGCAGTTACCTGTTCGACAGCTTCAACCCAACCCCTGTCGTGCAGATTGGACAAACTCTAGTTGTTCTTTTAAAGCGATCGATTTAGATAGGGGTGCTATCCTTTTTTCAAGGCATTGTAGATTCTCCACCGCCCTCTGCTGTATCCTTTTGTCGTGAAGCCTTTGCCACCCTTTTATATCATCCTAAAACGCAACATATTGATAATTGCTTACAATGTAGTGACGTATTTTGTTTGTTATGTCTTGCTTTATGTTATTTTTATGTTCATACTTTTTTTAATTTTAAAAGTAGTTTTTCTCTCCTTTTTGAATCTTTTTTAGCCCCTTAAAAAGTAGCGCTTGAACTTTTTTATAAAAGCCTGCTTCATTTGAAATGAAAATAAAACGGCAGTTGAGTTTTAGCTACTCAAAGATACAGGACAACCAACAGGTGGGGAGAATGTGCTAACCTATAATATGAAACGCTGCATTTTTGGTATGTCATGCAATATGTATTATTGAAAAATAATATGAGGCTTTAGTAAATTAAATTACGCCTAAGGTCTATCATACAAAAAATTTTAGCATGTTGTTTTGAATAACTCAAAAGCTTGTTATCGAGAT
>DAXX01000020.1:0-589 GCA_002506605.1 Thaumarchaeota archaeon UBA160 | reverse complement strand
CGTTTTTAATAATTATTCAACACATAATTTTAACAGAAAAATTTAAATTTAAAAAGCGTTAACATATTTATGCAAGCATCAGAAGCTGCTGAACTTTATAGAAAGGGTTTAAAAGTGAGTCAAATATCAAAAATTTTAAATGTTTCTACTGTTACTGTTTATAATCTATTACATGCCGCTGGAATAGTTGCAAATAGAAGGAAAAAAAGTTTAGATATTAAACTTGTTTTAGATATGTTGGAACTTAATGGTTTTGTAAAAGTTAAAGATGTAAAAACAGGAAAAAAATTTGAAAAATTAATTCCCGGAAGCTTTTTAGTTACCATTAATTTTGGTGTTGGAAGTGTAGGAAGAAAATATTCAAGCACAGAGTTCTTTGGGTTCAGGCCACCTAATATGCATTTTTTGGTTAAAGATTATGCATTGTTCAGGTATCATGTTTCAAAATTGCTTGAAGGATTGTTTTTAGAAAAAAATAAAAATGCTCCACGTGGTTTGAGAGTTGCGTTCACTAGGTTCTTGAGGTCGTTTGGGCTTGAGATTACGAACAAATTCTTTTCTAATTAATTTTAGCATTTTTATTATCCTC
>DAXX01000028.1 GCA_002506605.1 Thaumarchaeota archaeon UBA160 | reverse complement strand
AAATAGGATCTTAAAGATAGACATCAGTCTAAAGTTAACGGCGCCGAATAAAAAGGGAATAACTTTATATATTCGAAGCTTCAAACATTTAGTGATAAAAGAATGGATGATTTCGAACCATTTGTATATACGAACGAACTCATACCGGAGGAAATAACAAAAGAAACAGCAAGGGTTTTTGTTAAGTTAGAAACAAGGAAGTACAACAAACCAACTACAGTCATTCAGTTCTCTGATTCAAAAGGCATAAACATAGATGAGATTGCAAAAAAGCTAAAAAAGAAGCTAGCCTGCGGCGGAACAGCTAAAGATGAAAGCGTTATACTTCAAGGGGATCACAGAGATAAAGTTGTTAAATATTTAGTTGAGCTCGGCTTCAAACCAGAAAACATAGTAATGCAATGACCAAAAACGGGAAGATAAAAGTTTGCCCAAAATGCGGATATCCTCTGTATCCTTTGTCAGAAATAGTATCAGGAGCGCCGTCAAATTATTATTACTGCAAAAGATGCGGTTATAAGGGAGCCTTATATATAGAAATAAGTTATGAACCCTCTAGTAACTCTCAATGAAAGTTTAAATAAGAACGAAATATCTGAGGATGTCTACAGAAAAATATCTGATTCTGTGAAAAAAGTTAACGACGCTGTGCTCCTTGTAGAAAAGGCTTCAGGTATAAAATATCCAGACTGGTATGTATATCCAAAGGCTATAGCAATGAAGACACCTACCGGAGAATTATCGATCGTTTATTCTAGGTTTTTCCCTTTTAGCTATCAGGACGTTCTGTATAATCTTGTTCAAGTAACGCCGCCGTTGGTTCTCTACGCCTCAAAGGACACTCTGCTAGCTGTTATTGCTCACGAGTTTCTTCATTATGTAAACTTTGTTGCAAACGTTAAAAATTTCTCTATATCATCTGAAGAAGATACTACAAGCATATTAGAAAGCGTGTTTAAAGATGAAGGTCAGCTTTATGATGAAGAGAAGGTTTTTAAAAAAAGCAAAAGGATAAGGAGGCTTTTAAAGGAAAAATTTTCAGGAGGCCTGAACGATGACGCTCTGAACAAAAAGGCTTTGACCAGGTGGTTTAAAAAAGGTTTGCCCGTTGAATATATAACTCCAGAGAGCAACGTGAGCAAGATAAGCGTCGTTTCCATCTTAAATTACAGGCCAGAAGAAACCCTCAAGAGGTTCCTGAATTGGACATAAATCAGGTTAATTCAGATGTTTTTGAAAAATTAAAAAACATAAAGATAAAATCTCTAGCAGTTTATGGAAGTTCTGTAGCTGGTTATGCAAAGCCAGATAGCGATATAGATGTGCTGGTTTTAGCTGACGAGTTTAAAGAAAAAGTCAGGTATTTTTATTTTGATTCAAATTTTAACAAATACTCTGTTCTCGTCGCTGATCTCAACGAGACTTATAAAGACGCTGAAAAGGCCAGCTTAGGGGAATTTGTAGTGGGGAGGCTTCTCAACCCTTTCATACCAGTTTACGGTGAAGAAATAATAAGAGATGTAGAACTGAAATATAAAAAAAGGGTCGTTTCTGAAGAGGTAGCTGAGCTGTTCAAAGAATATCAGGATTTTTCTTATTACTTAATAATACCTCTACAGTATTTTTTATTTTCAAAGCTCAAGAAGAGATATCAAATCTATCCTCCGGCACTTTACAGTTATGCCAAAACATATTCAAAGGAACTCATTTCAAAAAACCTCCCTGCAACGCTTGAGGGTTTTAGAAATGCTGTTTTGAGCCTAGATTACCTGTATTTGGAAGGCGACAACGTGAGGATAAAAAAAGGGGCTCAGATACAGCAACCTTTCCTTATAGACGAGCTCTATTATTTTCAGCTTGCGGTAAAGCAATACATTTTCCACGGCAGAAGCGGTAAGGTTTCACCCGAAGTTGTTATTACAGAGGCCATATCAAAGGTAAAGAGATCTAGAAGCGTAAAGGATGTAAACGAATACCTCAAAAACCCAGAGGCTCTTTTGAGCTTAGAGGGCGGGGCAAAAATAGTAGAATCTAACGTAGAAAAGGAAATCAATGCAAAGCCTGTTGAGAAGATTGGAGGATTGTTAAATCCGTTCTATGGCATAAAGGTTGTGGAAGTAGACGGCCAAAAGTACGTTATCAAGAGTTTTAAGGGAAAGAGCGAGCTCAAGTGGTACATGCTAGGAATAGCAGGCAGGCCCATAAAGCCTTTTGAAACAAACCCTATCAAAAGAATGTATAACGAATATTCTGGCTCCATCATGCTTAAAAGCGCAGGTATTAAGGTGCCAACTGTCTACTCAGTTTCTGTGCGAAAAAAGGTTCTAGTAAAAACATTTATTCAGGGCGTAAGCCTTCTTGATGTCATTAAAAGATTTACAGGAAAAAATGAGGAATTGATCATATTTGAAGAAGTGGCGCGCACTTTTAAAGAAATGCACGATGCAGGTTACGCTTTGGGCGACTCAAAACCAGAGAATTTTCTGGTTTCTGGAAAGGAGATCTACATAATAGACCTTGAACAGTTTAAGGAAAAAGCTGACACAGAAGATGAAGGCTGGGACATAGCGGAATACATCTACTACTCATTGTTTTTTATAAAAGACGAACGTTTGGCAAAACTTTTCATAGAAAGCTTTAGAAAAGGCTATGGCGAGTCAAAAGAAGTGTATGAGGCCGCATGCAGCCAGAAGTTTTCTCTGCCATTTCTGATAATGCTCAGGCCAGATCAAGTTGCATTTTATAGAAGGCTTATGAGAAAAATTTTTAGCGGAGAGGAAATGATCGAAAATGCTTAAAAGCGGTACAAACGTATGTTAAAGCGGATGAAGAGCAGCTACAATCCATTCCTGAAAAGGCTGGAAGTGGAGTATGAATTTCAGGACGGCAACGGAAGCGTATCAAGAAAGACAGCTATTGAAATTTTGACAAAAGAGCTGAACAAGCCGGCCGATAAGATCATACCTGTTTATTTAAAGGGATCCTTCGGAACCAGGGATCTTAAAGGATTGTTTTATGTTTATGACGATGTCAGCCTAGCTAAGTTGCACCTTAAAAAATACCTCTGGCTGAGAATGTTGCCAAAAGAGGAAAGGAAAAAGATTTACGATGAGATGAGAAAGAAGAAGGTTGAGAAGAAGTGAAAGGCAAAACCGTGCAAATATGGAAGCTCTATACCGTTGAAGGAAGTACAGTAAAAAGGGTCAACAGGTTTTGTCCAAAGTGCGGTAGCGGAACGTTCATGGCACGTCATAAAGACAGATGGTACTGCGGCAGATGCGGCTATACAGAATTTATTAGAAAAGGTAGATAAACAAACCTTTTTATATAAACGTTTAATAAACCGATTATTTTTATAAATCATATGTCAGCTAGAGAAGTTCTGCAGATAGCTGATAAAATTAAAGAGCTAAGTCTAAAAGGAAAGGGATTTGCCCTGGTTTTTATAGCTGATTACAAGGGACACAGCGCAAGGCACGAAGGAGCTGTTATGCTTGTATCAGAAGATGGCAGCTCTGTTGGCACTATTGGGGGTGGAAGTTTAGAGAAGTTCGCTATAGAAAAGGCTATGGAATTTATAAAAAGGGGCGGTGGTGGAATCATTGAAATTCCCTCTACAAGCGAATTAGGAAACGCATGCGGTGGCGCGGTCACTCTTTACATAAAAGTTGTTTCTCCGCCCGATACGCTTGTAATATTTGGCGGAGGCCATGTGGGGAACGCGCTGTCTAAGCTGGCAAGCCAGCTAGGTTTTAAAATTATAGTAGTTGACGATAGGCCAGATTTTGCATCAAAAGAGAGGTTTCCGGAAGCTTCAGAGGTTTTGCAGCTAAAGCCTGAGGAGGCAGTAGCCAAGATACCGAAGGGGGATAACGTTTATGTAGCAGTAATGTATTATTCTGCGGATGCTGAGCTTGCTATCCTCAGGGAGCTTTTAAAGTTTAGTTTCAAATATATTGGCGTTATTGCAAGCCCAGTAAAAACGCTAAGATATCTTGACGCTTTATATAAAGAATACCCTGAAGATAAGCTTAAGGTCCTAAGGGCTCCTATGGGGCTCGACATAGGAGGTGGTGAGGAGCCTGTAGACATTGCGTTGAGCATAATGGCAGAAATTCAGGCAGTCAGGTACAACACTACAGCTAAACCTCTTAACAAGGTTCCTGACCTTTTGCAGCAGCTCAAGAAGAAGGTTCAGTACGCGTAACTAGCTTGTATATTTCATCCTGAGGAGGTTCCTTGTAAACCTCAACCCCGCTCTTTCTTATCACGCTCAAAGAAGGTTCTCCCTTTTCAAACGTGCCAATTATAGAAGCTTTGCCCCTCATTTTATCTAAAATTCTGTCTGCATCTTCAGGTTTTACGGCAGCTAGCACAGATCCGCTTGAAAGCAGTTTAAGCGGGTCAAGGTTCAGATGGCTGCATACCGATCTGGTTAAGGGACTTATGATCACATCATCTTCTTTTATGCTTAGTTTTAAATTTGAAGCTAAAGCCATTTCAACAGCACCGCCAATTATACCCCCTTCTGTAGGGTCGTGCATAGCTTTTACTCCGAGGGAGGTGAGCTTGAGCGCATCGCTCAATATAGTTATTCTTTCAATATAAGACATAGCCAGTTCAAGCGCGCCTTCATCAAACTGCACGATCAGCTCTGGGTAATCGTGAGCTATTACAGCCGTGCCCTCTATGCCAGCCTCGTTCAGTTGCAACAGAAGGTCTCCTGGCTTTATGTTCGATATGCTCAAAGGCTTTTTAGATGAAAAACCTATCTGAGTTACTACAGCGATGTCGTTTTCAAAGCTTTCTACGATCTCTGTATGTCCTCCAACTATGCTTATTCCAAGGCTCTTTGCCGCTTCATCAAGCTGAGATGTTATTGTATCAATTTCTTCTTCTGTAGTGTTCTTTTTTAAAAGAAGCGTGACTAACGCGTACTTTGGTCTCACTCCCTTTACAGCTATGTCGTTAGACGAAACGTAGATTGCTAGCTTGCCGAGGTTTTTCTTAGCGGCTGTTATAGGGTCCGTATGCGTAACCATATAATTCCTTTTGGAGAGCATTACAACAGCGGCGTCTTCACCAATGCCTGGACCTTTAATGACTTCATCTGCGCCGGCGCCTCTTCTAGAAAAGATGTATTTTTTAAGCATGTCGAGCGTTAACTTTGCCATTGCAAACAATTAATCAAAGTAAAATATAAATGTAAGCTGAAGATAAGAGGCTTATGCCAAAGCAAATCTACGATACTCAAACTTTGCTAGAGATGCTCAAAAACGCAAAAAAGATAAAAGTGGTAAAAAGAAAAAATTATTCTAAAATAAAGTTACGGATAGGAAAATATCTTTATACATATGTGGGAGCTCCTGATGAATCTGACAAGATACTTTCAGATTATAAAGATAAAGACAAGATAGTTTACTATTGATGGAAAATGATCTTAGTTAGTAATGATGACGGTCCAGCAAGTCCAGGTCTAAGAGCTCTGATAAGAAACCTTTCAAAGTTAGATGAGGTTGTTTTTTCAATACCAGAAGGTCCGAGAAGCGGGAGCAGCATGAGTTTAACATTTCATAAACCCATAAGGATAAGGGAAGCGGAGATTGAAGGAGCAAAAGGTTTCATATGCTCTGGTTCTCCTGCAGATGCAATAGTTGTAGCGCACATCAAACTTGAAAAGAAGCCGGCCATTGTTGCCACTGGCATCAACCTTGGCGACAATACTGGGCTTCAAGATATATATTCAAGCGGCACCGTCGCCGGCGCGCTTCAGGCAGCTTTGCTTGGCTATCATTCTGTTGCCTTTTCAAAAAGGATAAGCGATGAATTTATACTTTATCCGTATGCAAATACCGATGAATTCGAAGAGCCTGCGCAAACTGCCGCAAAAATCATAGACTTCGTTTTAAAGAGAGGGTTGCCGTCAAATTCGCAGCTCTTAAACGTAAATTTTCCGCTTAAAGTAGACAAAAATACAAAAGCCATGATAACAAAGGCTTCACCTGTAAAGTACGATCACTACTTAGACAGGAGGCTGGATCCGAGAGGAAGGGAATACTATTGGCTTTGGGGAAAGAGGCTGGGCAGCTATCCAGAAGGCACAGACGCTAACGCTGTCTTTGATAGGGGAGAAATATCGATCACACCCATGAGGTTAGATCTTAGCGTTCCTGAGCTTTTACAGCAAGATGCCAGCTGGTACAAAGATCTGATTGAAAGAATATAAATTTACGATATGGTTAAATGTGACATATGAGCAACAAAAACGGGGATGAAGCTTTACCGCTCCAGCCTGAGCAAAGGCTATGAAGAGCTCGCGACGAACTGACCCAATTTAGGTGAATGTTGATGGCTTCGTTAAAAGTAGCAGTAATCAACAAAGATGTTTGCAGGTTTGACAAATGCAACCATGAATGTCAGAGGTTTTGTCCGCCTCAGATTTCCGGAAAGAAGGTTGTCGAATTTGGAGCAGACGGGTTTCCTACAATAGATGAAGTGCTGTGCATCGGATGCGGCATTTGCGAAAAAAAGTGCCCATTTGAAGCAATTAGAATAGTTAACCTTCCAAGCGAATACGGAAAAGAAAAGGTTCATCAGTATGGGCCGAACGCCTTTAGATTGTACAGGCTTCCGATCTTAAAAAAAGGCAAAGTCGTTGGCGCGGTTGGAATGAACGGAATAGGCAAAAGCACAGCCCTAAAGATACTTTCAGGGACTCTCATCCCAAACCTAGGAAACTACGATAAACAACAATCTTTGGAAGATGTTATAAGGCACTTTAAAGGCACTGTTTATGCAGATTATTTTAGAGCTTTAAAGGACGGCGAAATAAAGATATCAATAAAACCTCAGGCAATCTATGAGATACCTAAGGTTTTTAAGGGAAGCGTTAAGGACCTAATAGAAAAATATTCAGAAGGTGAAAACAGCGAAATCATAAAAGATCTGGAGGTAGAAAAACTTTACGAAAAGCAGGTTTCAGAGCTCAGCGGCGGAGAGCTTCAGAAGGTTGCCGTAGCTACAGCTCTTTCAAGAAAAGCTGATTATTATTTTCTAGACGAGCCAAGTTCCTATCTGGACGTTTTTAACAGGCATGCTGTAGCCAGAGTTATAAAAAAAGTCTCAGAAAATTCAGGCGTGTTTCTTGTTGAACACGATCTGACATTTTTGGATTATGCAAGTGATTATATACACATACTGTATGGGGAACCTGCTGTTTATGGTATAGTTTCAAGACCAATGAACAGCGGCGAGGGCATAAACGAACTCATACAAGGCGAAATAAGGCAGGAAAACATAAGGATAAGGAACTATAACATTAAGTTTAGAAACCCGGATCTAAGTCCAGCTGAAGAATCAAAGTTTCTTTTTATGGTGCCCTCTTTTAAAAAGAGCTATCCAGGATTTACATTAAGGGTTGAAGGGAAAGAAGTTAAAGAAGGGCAGATAATAGGAGGACTTGGTCCTAACGGCATAGGCAAAACAACTTTTTTGAAGGTGCTTGCTGGCGTTGAAAAGGATGATGAGGGTTCAGTAAACATTAACATAAAGGTTTCATATAAACCTCAATATTTAGAAATAAGTCAAGACGTTACAGTAGAATCTGCGTTAGCTAAGTTTGACTGGAACAGCGTAGAAAATTTGAACCTGCTGATAAATCCTTTAAGGATAGAAAAGCTGATGCAGAAATATCTTTCACAGCTCAGCGGCGGAGAGCTTCAGAAGGTTGCCGTAGCTACAGCTCTTTTACAGGATGCAACACTTTATGCTTTAGACGAGCCTTCAGCTTTCTTAGATGTTGAAGATAGAATAGCTCTCTCTAAGATTTTGCCTAACTATATAAAAAGGAAAGGAAGAGCAGGAATAATAATAGATCATGACCTTATGCTTATGGACCTTATATCGGATTCAATAATGGTATTTAGGGGCATTCCGAACGTTTCGGGAGAAGCTATAGGTCCTCTGCAAAAGAGAGAGGCTATGAACAGCTTCTTAAAGGAGATGGGCTTGACGTACAGGAGGGACGATGAAACAGGAAGGCCAAGGGTCAACAAACCTGGCAGCAAGCTTGATAGAGAGCAAAAAGAAAAGGGAGAGTACTATTACGTTTAGCATGCGGTTAAGCAAAGGGCTCTATTTTACATTATTTTTATTAAAATGGATTTAATAATTGTATGTTAATCTCTGTTAACACATGAAAACTCTCATTTGCTCTTTAAATTTAAGGGCTGATTTATGCTTCATGATTTTTTAAAGGCCAACAGAGGGAATTTTCGGGATTAGAAAAGCGTAGAGAGCGTCCTAGAAAGCGATAAATTTCTTTATAACAAATAAGCCAAACGTAAAGGAGATTCCCACCCGTTAATTGAAGCGAAAATTTCAAATAGGATCGTCGCAGTTCACAGGTCTTCTGAGAGGCAATAAAAATATTTTTTTAAAAACAAAACATTTATTTTGAGAGAATTACAATTTTAGCCGTGATAAAGGTCGCGGATCTGGAGCTACCTACTTTTGACGACGTTGATGTGACAGCTAAAAAGGTTCTGCTGAGGGTAGATTTTAACACCCCGGTTGACAGGGAATCAAAAAAATTATTGGACACAAGCAGGATAAAAGCTCATATACCTACAATAAAGGAGCTGGTGGAAAAGGCAAGTTCGGTTGTTATAATTACGCATCAGGGAAGGCCCGGCGATGATGATTTCTCAACGCTAGAGCTACATAGGGACGCGCTTTCTAGTGAACTGGGCATGGATGTGAAATTTGTAAGCGACATATTTGGCCCCTGTGCTTTAGATGAAATTAAAAAACTTGAAAAAGGCGAAGTTTTGATGCTAGATAACATAAGGCTAGCCTCCGAGGAGCTCATAGAAGCCTCTCCAGAGTCGCAGAGCAAAACCTATCTTGTGAGGAGGTTGGCTCCCCTATTTGACATTTATGTAAACGATGCTTTTGCAACCGCTCACAGAAGCCAGCCAAGCCTAGTTGGTTTTCCTATGGTTTTGCAATCAGCGGCTGGAAGACTTATGGAGAAAGAGCTAATCGCGCTATCAAAGATATTCAATTTAGAAGAATCTCCAAAAGTTTTTTTGCTTGGGGGAGGCAAGGTCCTCGATAGCATAAGAATAATAGAAAATTTATCGAAAAAGAGAATCGCCGATCGTATATTGCTTGGAGGATTGGTTGCAGAAGTATTTGCGCTTGCTAAAGGCGTGAACATAGGCGATGAAAACAAAAAAATCCTTGAGGCACAAGGGTTCCTGCCATTAATACCAAGGGCAAGAAGGGTTCTCCTATCAGGTGCCCCTATTGAAATTCCTGTTGATTTTATAGTTGAGAAAAATGATGAGATAAAAGAAAGCTATGCAACCAACGTAGGTGGCATAATAAAGGATATAGGGCCAGAGACTATAAACATCTATTCTACGCTGTTGAACGAATCCAGAGTGGTAGTTCTTAGAGGACCTATGGGCGTTATAGAGGACGAAAGGTTTAGAACTGGCACATTAAAGCTTATGAGCTCTGCCTTTGCAAGCGACTCTTATACCATAATTGGAGGTGGGCATCTATTAAGCCTGCTTCAATTTATGAATGTAACTGAAAAGAAAAAGTTGCACGTTTCAACAGGAGGAGGGGCCCTGCTTCTGTTTTTGGCCGGTGAAAGGTTACCTGCCCTGGACGCGCTAAGCCAGTCTGTTAAGGTGATAAAAAGATGAAAATAAAGGTTGGCATAAACGGATATGGAACAATAGGAAAAAGGATAGCTGATGCATTGATCAAACAGCCAGATATGGAGCTTGTGGGCGTCTCAAAGCAAAGTGCCAATTATGAAGCTTTAATGGCAATAAAAAAGGGGATTAAGCTGTTTGTCGATGAGAATTCGGTCGAGAAATTTAGAAATGCCGGCATAGAGGTTTCTGGAACTAGGCTGGAAATGATAAGGGAAGCTCAAGTGATAATAGATGCGACACCCGATGGCGTAGGAGCAAAAAACAAAGCGCTTTATCTTTCCGAAAACAAGCCCGCGATATTTCAGGGTGGAGAAGAGCCCGAGGTTGCAGACGTTTCATTTTCTGCTCTGTGTAATTACGATGAAGCTAAAGGAAAAAATTACATAAGGGTTGTCTCATGCAACACAACCGGCATGTTAAGGATCATTTGCGCTCTTAGAAAGAATTTCAAAATAAAGAAAGTTCGGGTGGTTCTTATCAGAAGGGCCGCTGATCCTAAAGAGGTTAAGAGAGGGCCAATAAATTCTATTTTATTGAACCCTGTAGAGCTTCCAAGCCATCATGCGGATGACGCAAAGACAGTAGTTAAAGGCCTCGACATTTTTACTATGGCTTATGTTGTGCCTACAACGCTAATGCATGTGCATGCAATGAATCTTCAAGTTGAAGGCAACCCTAGCAAGGAAGATATAATTAAAACTATAGAGTCTTCAAACAGGATTATAGGAATAAGTAAAGGTTCAGGAATAGCGTCCACTGCTGAAATAATTGAAGTTGCAAGGGATATGGGAAGGCCTAGATATGACTTGCCTGAAGTAATCTTTTTTGAGGATTCTGTACATTCATCAAACGGGGAAATTTTCTTGAGCTATGCCGTGCATCAAGAATCAATCGTTGTTCCGGAAAACATAGATGCAGTGAGGGCCATGTTTGGAATGAAAGAAAAAGAAGAATCAATAGGTTTAACTGACAGCGCTCTAGGCTTATTAAGAGGTAGATTGGTTTGATGGAACCAACTTATAAAGTTAGTTTTTGGTTTAGGAAGATTCTAGTGCCTATAGATGGTTCAGAGAACAGCCTAAAAGCTTTGGACTTGGCAATAGATTTTAACATGAGATACGGCTCTGAAATTACGGTTTTGCACGTATGCGAAAGCTGTGACCCGGATAAAATAAAAAAGCTTGTAGAAAAAAGGACAAAAGGAAAGGTAAATTATTTTCTAAAGGTGAGAAACTTAACAAGCGAAACCAGCCCATCTAACGAAATATTGCAAGAAATTAATGAGGGAAATTATGACGCGGTTATAATGGGCGCACGGGGTTTAACTACAAACCCTGATATAATTACCGGTTCTGTAACGATAGCCGTTGTAGCAAACGCGCCAGTAACTGTAATAACAGTTAGATGATGCTAAGTTGGCTGTGAGCTGGGTGTTTCTGTTTCGTTTAAAAGCACATCTTTTCTTGCATTTTTGTCCCTTAGTTTCTACAAGAGGCTGTCCATCTTTTATGAATGAGACTTCAACCTTTACCCGGTTACGGTTAATCTCAAAGTAAGCAACTAGGGAAATTTTATTTGCAAAAATATAGTTATTAAATCCGATGGACTTCAGCAATTTAAAGTTAAAGTTTGAGAAAAAACTTGAAGAAGCCAAGAGAAAGAACCTTGTTGACGAGCCCATAATTCCTTTGCTTGACCTTATTAACTCATGCAACGATTTTTTTAGCACCTCTTCATGTGCAGGAAGGATAATACTGATAGCGATACACCCTTCATGGAAAAAGAACGTGTCTAAAATTTTTTTCAAATCTCATTATCAGGTGAAGCCTGAAGATGTTTGGAACGCGCTGCTGGAAGGGGTTCAAAAATTCAGATACCCAATTTACTTTAAGCAGGAACCCTTTATACTTCACGTTTCGGCATCAAGTTTAGAAAGCGCCTTGAAGTTTCTCTCATTGGCTCAAAAATCGGGGATAAAGCATACTGGCATAATTAACGTGACAAAAAATCGGATCACGATCGAAGCGCAAAGCATTGAAAGGGTTGACGCCATAGTCGGGAGAGATGGCAATCTTCTAATAGATAGCAGCTATATGAGAGAGCTGGTTAACGATGCAAACTCTAAGTTAGAAAATACAAGAGAAAAGATGCAGCGTTTTTTTGACAACCTTAAAAGCTTAAATTGTCATAAATAAAACGAAAAGTAGCATGTAATGGTTTTTACGAAACAAATAAAAATTTCTTAACTAATAATAATTGTGCTTTCTATAACTATAAATTCTCAGACGCCGCCTGTAAGGTTAAACCTGACACATCAGCAGCTGATAGAAAAGTACGGCAGCATCGATGTGCCTGTAAATATTGAAGCGCTTGAGAGCAGTGACTATCAGGTTACCGTTGGCGGCGTATCAAGGATGCTGATTCAATTTGCTAACTATTTTAATATGTCTCCTATCTGGGTTGCCCTAGGTCC
>DAXX01000019.1:342-8719 GCA_002506605.1 Thaumarchaeota archaeon UBA160 | reverse complement strand
ACGGGATAGATGCTTTACCAGCTTAACCTTCCTTGTCACATTTTATGTACAAAAGCTCAAAGGCATAAGGCCTAATTAGCTTAACTTAAGGATAAAAAGTTTATGGAAATACTATGCCTTACCACGGTCTTTTCCTTTAGTTCCTCAGCAAAGATCGTTCATTGTAGGCAACATTGCTGATGATTCTTTCGTCTTCCATCCTAATTATTTCTTTTAACGCTTCATCAAAGCTCGAATTAACTCTGCACAGAGCTATGAATGTGGAAGATATAAGATTAAATGGTTGAAATGCTGACACTATAGCTAAGGCCTGTCTCGTGTTAAGCACCTTGGCTAACACGAACACTTTATCAGCTGACGGCAACGGATTTATACCACTGGACCCATCTTCTACCTGGGTCATGTTTGGTCAAGGGCTCTTATGGAAGACCTTTAAGAGCTCTTTCATGGTCCGTTAATTATTGGATGGTCTCTTAGAAGAGTGGAATGTTATACTTGTGAATCTACTGCTTATAAGAATTAAAATAACATAACAATGCGATTTTATTAAATAAAAATGACTAAACAAAAATCGCACGCATATAACAGATTTGGCAGTAAAAAGGTAGAGCATTATAATTTCTTCGCATGAAGTTTATAAATCACCGCGCAATAATTATTTTGGGTTGCAATATAACATATATGTACTAATTAAAGCTATTTATGAGGACATTAAAATCAATCCTAATACACTGGAACCTAGTACAACAGGAGTAAAGTTTAAAATGGAAGATATAAGCAGAAACGCTGTTGAAGAAGCCGTAAGAATTAAAGAAAAATATGGCGGTAAAGCTATTGGCTTGATGTTTGGAAACGAACAAAACGCCCTAATAATGAGAGAAGCTTTAGCTATGGGGCTTGATGAAGGTATTATAATAAAGGGTTATACAATTAACGACCCTATCTATACTTCGCGGGTTATTTATGAAAAGCTGAAAGACACTAAATGGGATATAATAATAATGGGTTATTCTTCGGCTGACGCGTACACCGCGCAGTTAGCGCCTCGTCTTTCATTTTTGTTTAACGTTCCTCTTGTGGGAAATGCAGTCAAGCTCGAGTTTAATGAAAAAAACGTCGTTGCTACAAAATCGCTAGACGAATTCTTGGTAAGAATCGAGAGCGAACTTCCTGCTGTAATTTCAGTTGCTCAAGAAATAAACACACCAAGAATTCCTCCTCTTTTACAAATTATGGCAGCGTCAAGAAAACCATTAAAGATTGAAGAAGCTCCATTAAGTAAGGAAACATATTACAAAGTGATTGAACACAAAGCGTATGTATCTTCAAGAAAAAAGATTATATTTGAAGATATTAACAAAGGTGTAGATGAAATATCTAAAGTGTTAAAGTCAGCTTAACCTTCAAGTTTTTCTAAAATCAAAGGAACAACAGCATATATATCCCCTACTATTCCGTAGTCCGCTTCGTTAAATATTGGCGCGTTTTTGTCCTTATTTATAGCTATAACTATTTTTGAATCTCTCATCCCAACTATGTGCTGAATCTGTCCCGATATGCCTAAGGCTATGTAGATTTTAGGCCTCACTTTTTTGCCAGAAAGCCCAACTTGTCTGTCTTCTTCAAGCCAATGAAGGTCAGAACATATTGGTCTGCTTCCAGCAATTTCGCCGCCTAGCTTTTCAGCTAGTTTCCTTGCGAGCTCTATCCCTTCTCTTTTTCCTATGCCTCTTCCAACAGAAACTATGATCTGTGCCTTAGTTATGTCAACAGATCCTTTAGCTTTTTCTTCAATGCCTAATAACTTCGTTTTTGGCAAACCATTAAGTTCGACTTCTTTAATGCTATAGACTTTCTGACCGATTTTTTTAACTTCTGTTGAACCGGGTAAAAGTGTAAAAATCTTAGCTTCGGTTTCCTTCGTCATAACAGTCTTTCCTCCAAAATAATATCTTTTAACAATAGGTCTCCCGTTCACGAGTTGAAAGTCAAAAACATCAGTTTCCATAGGGTAGCCAAGTTTCTGAGATACAAGAGCCGCAATTTCTCTGCCTATTGTCGATGCGCCAACAAAGAGATAGTTATAACCGTTTGAAAAAAGATTTGAAACGAGATCTACGGCTTGCCATGGGTCGAAAAGGTCTTGATTAAAACAATATGCGTTTTGAATTTTAAATCCTGAAGGATCAAAACCTTTTTTACATATTATATCTATTTCTTCTGTTCTTTCGTTCAAAAAACTAAGAAGCTCTTCTAAAAGTTCTTTTCGTTCAGAAAAAGCAAGGATCTTCAACACAAAGTTATAATAATAAGAATTTATTAAAGTTTTACCTACTGAGCGTCAAGGCTCCTGGGCTAGTAAAGATAAGTTAATAAGAAATGAAATAAAAATAAATGACGTTGATAGCTACAGCTCTATGCTATCCAGAATATTTTGATCTACCAAGGTTTTATATGATGGTTGCCGTATATCTTTCAGCTTCTTTTTCAGTAATTTTTTTCTTTTTGTTGCTTGAATTTCGCTTAAAAAGAGATGAAGTTTCACTAAAAGAATTTTTTGAGTTGATTTTTAAAAGATACAGAAGTTGGCCGAATTATTTTTTTGATCTTCTGACCCACAGAAAGCTTTTAAGAGATAGAAAAACAGGAGGCTTATCTCATTTTTTTATGATATATGCTCTTTTGCTTTCATTTATCGGAACGTTGATAGTAGCTTTTAATCAGTACTATGAGATAATAACAGGAAGCTCCATTTTTTGTGGTTATTTTTTTGAAGGTTACAGCTTTATTTTGGACGTTGTAATGTGGATTCTATTTGTCAGTTCTATAGGAGGATTGGCAGCTCTATATATAAGAAGAAATATAATTCCTAAAAATGATATTATATTTAATTCTTTTTATCTAACAGGGTTTGCCTACCTCGCAGTTACTGGAGCCCTTTTAGAGACTTTCAGGATCAAATCGTTAACTATAAGGTCATATTATTTATTTAACGAGATTGTCTTTAGTTTTATCAAGATCAGTTATCCTGTATATTTAGGAATTTATATTACGCATTTTGAGCTCGCATTTATTCTTATAGCGATTATACCTGAAACTTCAATTTTTCATTCGTTGCTAAGCTTAATCAATTACTTAAAGGAAGAAAGACCTAGCGGGGAGCTAAGAAAACCGTTTGACCTTAAGGAAATTATTGAAAAAGGAACTTTTGACGTACAAGTTGGCATTAACAAGACCTCAGATATAAAGGGGTTCGATAGGCTTGAACTGGAAGCGTGTATGCACTGTTACCGATGCCAGGATGTGTGCCCCGCGTATGCAGCGGGCAGACCGCTTTCTCCAACACAACTTGTAACTGACCTTAAAGAAGGCATTAAAAAGGATAAATCTATATGGGATTTTATACAGGAGGACACTATATGGTCATGCACGACCTGTGGGGCATGTGTGCATGCATGTCCAGTTTATATTAGACATACAGATTACATAATTGATTTAAGAAGAGCGCTTGTGATGAACATGAAGTTAGACGAAAAGAAAAACACATTGTTACTAGCCTTAAGCTCTCAGGAAAATGCTCTAGGCTTTCCCAATCAGGATAGAAATTCATGGCTCTCTGAAGAAGGAATAAAAAAAGCCTCAGAATCAAACGGCGTAGACAACTTGTTATGGGTTGGTTGTATGGGAAGCTTTGATCCAGAAGCGAAAGATATTGTAAAAAACTTTGTTGAGCTGATAAAAAAAGCCGGTCTTCAGAACGAGTATGCTTACCTTGGAGAAGAGGAAACGTGCTGTGGGGATCCTGCAAGAAGGCTTGGGGAAGAGAGCAAGTTTCAAGATCTGGCGCTCAAAAACATAGAACTTTTTAAAAAATATAACGTAAAGAACATAGTAACAATATGCCCTCATGGATACAACGCTTTCAAAAACGAATATCCTAAAATTGACAATTGGTTTAAAAACGTAAATGTCAAACACTACTCTGAAGTCATTCAAGAGCTATTAGAAAAAGAAAAGATAAAGGTCAAAATGAGTAGGGAAGTTTATACTATCCATGACCCATGTTATCTCTCAAGGCACAACGATATAGTTGAGCCTCAAAGATTTATTCTTAAGAAGGTCGGCATTATTAAAGAGCCTAAGCACAGCGGCAAGAACACGTTTTGTTGTGGGGCAGGAGGATCAAACTATTGGTATGAAGTAAAAGAAAATGAAAAGATAAGCCACATTAGATTCAGGGAGTTAAAAGATACGGGCGCATCTTCTATAGTTGTTCTTTGTCCGTTCTGTAATGCTATGTTAAACGATGCATCCGCAGTGCTTTCTGATGGAAAAATAAAAATAAAAGATATAGCAGAAGTCATAAAGGACAATTTAGCGTAATAATTCATAATAATAAATATAAATATTCTTATTGCTTAATTATGGTAATATGGAAAAAGAGCTCAATGGCAAGAAGGCCATAATAACAGGAGCCTCAACAGGGATAGGAGCGGCAACTGCAATAGCTTTTGCAAGGGAAGGAGCTTCCATTATAATAAATTATAATAAAAGCTTTGAAGAAGCTAAAAAAGTTCAGGAAAAAGCAAGGAGCTATGGAGCTGAAGCATATGTGTTTAAAGCCGATGTGACAAATGAGGAAGAAGTTAAACAACTTGTTGAATTTGCAAAAGATAAGTTTAGTTCTATAGAAGTTTTAGTAAACAATGCGGGAGATTTATTAGAGAGAAAATCGCTAATAGAAATGGATCTAGATTACTGGAAAAAACATATAGACCTAAACTTAACTTCGGCATATATAGTCACGAAAAATTCTTTACCTTTGTTTTTAAATTCAAAAAGCAGGGATAAAGCAATTATAAACATATCATCCATAGCCGCTATAACTGGAGGGGGAAAAGGGGCAGCCGCTTATGCGACTGCTAAAGGTGGGCTCAAGACCTTTACTAAGGCTCTTGCAAAAGAACTTTCTGCATATAACATAAGGGTAGTTTCTGTAATGCCAGGATTAATAATCACTCCATTTCATCAAAAGGCCAAAACTGAAGACATAGAAGGCTGGGCTAGCAAGCAGGTTCTCTTAAAAAGAGCTGGAAACGCTGAAGAGGTCGCTGAGGTCATAACTTTTTTAGCTAGTACAAGGGCCAGCTATGTAAATTCAACAGAAATATTTGTAGATGGCGGCTGGATTATGGGCTAGAAAGAAAAGTTTAAATAAAATCATTGCTTTTTTTATTGTTGATGACACCTTTTTATAAGTATAACTTAAACTTTAGAAACGCTTTTTTAACAGCGGTAAGAAATTTTCCGCAAAGGGAAATAGTCTACAGAGACAAAAAGAGATACACGTTTTCTCAGTTTTATGATAGGGTTTCTAGATTATGCAATGGGTTAAAGGAAATAGGGGTTAAGGAAGGAGATGTTGTAGGTGTAATAGATTGGGACACTTATGTTTATATGGAATCATATTTTGCAGTGCCTATGAGTGGTGCCGTCTTACATACAATAAACATAAGGTACCCGCCAGAGCTTGTTTATTTAACTATGAATTATGCTAACGATAAGTACGTTATAATAAGAGATGAATTTGTACCTATTGTAGAAAAGAACGCTTCACTATTCGATTTTGTAAAAGGTTGGATTGTATATTCAGAGGAAAATAAGCCAGTAGAAACAAAGCTTAGCCCAAAATTCGAGTATGAAGACATATTAAATGTAGGCAAATGTGAACCTCCAGATCTTGATGAAGATACAAGAGCAACAATATTTTTTACTTCAGGAACAACAGGCATGCCCAAAGGCGTGACGTTCACTCAGAAACAACTTGTGTTACATGCACTATCTTTATCTTCTTCAATGAAGTATAGGCCTCTTACGCTTACAGAGAACGACGTATTTATGTCTCTAGTGCCTATGTTCCATGTCCATTCGTGGGGCATGCCCTACATAGCTTTTATGAACGGAAACAAATACGTTCTACCTGGAAGATATGAAGTAAAGACCATACTTGAGCTGATAAAAAATGAAAAGGTTACTTTTTCAACAATGGTTCCAGCAATCCTATACATGATACTTAACGATAAGGAGGTAAATGAATATAGGGATTATTTAAATGGATGGAAAGTTATAATAGGTGGATCTGCGCTCCCTAAAGGTTTAGCATTAAAAGCTATCTCATACGGGATAACTATAGTAGGTGGTTATGGGTTATCAGAAACATGCCCTGTACTTACTATATCAGTTATGAATGATTACACGTCAAAAATGAAATACGAAGAAGCTCTAGATCACTTAATAAGCGCTGGTCTTCCAATACCGCTTGTGAACTTGAGGGTTGTCGATCCTGCTGGAAACGATGTACCTTGGGATAATAAAACGGTTGGTGAAGTTATAGCTAGGGCTCCATGGCTTACAAAAGAATATTACAACGATCCAGAAAAAACAGAAGAACTGTGGAGAGACGGTTGGCTTCATACTGGCGACCTTGGTGTTATTGATGAGCTTGGTTATTTGCATATTGTAGATAGAGAAAAAGACGCAGTAAAAAGTGGCGGAGAATTCATACCAACCATAATATTAGAAAACGCTATAAGCGAAATTAAAGGTGTTGGTGAAGTGGCTGTAATCGGCGCACCTGATCCAAAATGGGGAGAAAGACCGGTAGCATTTATAGTAAAAATTGGCGAAGTATCTGAAAAGGAAATATATGATCACTTAAACGAATATGTAAAGCTTGGCAGAATACAAAAATGGTGGATACCTGACAGGATTTATTTTATAGAAAGCATGCCTAAGACAAGCACAAATAAAATAGATAAAAAAGCGCTGAGAGAAAAAATCATTTAAAGATAAATTTAGTTTGAGAGTTCGGCATATTGTATTTGTATACCGCTAGGCGCTGACGAATAACTTCCTACATCTTTTAGTATTATTATAATTATATGAATTTTACAAACATTATGGCCCATTAATAAATTAAAAGGCAAAGCAGAATTACTATAAAACAAAGTCATGTTGAAAAATTGTTGAGGAACAAAAGGCACCGAAATATTAAGTGTCTGAGCTTTTGCATGCAGTTTATTAAATGATTGTGACAACCAAACAAAAGGCAATACTTCTATTGTAATGTTTTCCCCTTTATGAGAACTTATATAAGATATAGCGTAAGAGGAATTTATAAAA
Source organism: Thaumarchaeota archaeon UBA160 (assembly GCA_002506605.1). Classification (GTDB taxonomy): domain Archaea; phylum Thermoproteota; class Nitrososphaeria; order Conexivisphaerales; family UBA164; genus CAYFFZ01. The sequence continues at coordinate 1,537 of DAXX01000019.1, read as the reverse complement.
CCAATTATTTCATAATTGTGTTCAATTTTTTGAGCATGATGAGCTCTACCTAAATGATCATGACCTAAATGAACAATTAATTCCATAGGAACAAAAGTCTCATTGCCGATCATTAAATATGGAATAACTAATGAACTGTTAAAGTATACTGTATTATTATAAATACCGATAGTTCCCGTTATTATTAAAGGTGTAAAGTTCACAAAATGCATTTCTGCAGTTATATTTTCCATATAACTAAAATTCATTTGTAAAAACAATTTTTTCATGCCTTCAACAAACTCTTTATTGTTAAATTTACCGTGTTGCATTATATATAGCGCAAAGTGCTTGCCAAAATCTTCTTTTGAATACTTATGAAGAATGCTTGTAGCATTTCCTAAAAGTTGTCTGGCCTGTGCAAGGTTATGAGCAGCTTGTGTTGCGTTAACTGTTTGTTGATTAAGGAGAGATATAGCTTGATAAATTAATTCCATAGCTTCTTGTTTGATCGTGTAATTCTGAACGTTCTGAACCAGGTTCTCAAGTTTTTGTGCAAAGCTTAACGCCACCTTTCTTGATACGTTTAGGCCTACAGGTACAGAAAAAGGCTTTCCTCCAGCTTCAGTTATACCATTGTATGAAGAATTCATAGCCAGTTTGAAATAATATTCAGCACCAGTATAATTTCCTTCGTTATAAAATTTTTGAGCCTGTTCGAGAAGAATAATAGATCTGTTGATGGTGGCGTAAGCATTAGTGCCTTCTTTTATGTGTTTAAGAGCAACAGAAAGGCCTTTCATAGTAGAAGAAATCATAATTCCTAATGAGCTTTGAGATTGTTGTACCTGCGCATAAGCTAAATTTGGAAGCATCAGCCCAATCACTATAATTAGTGTAATTAACGGTGTAAGCTTAATTGTCATGTTATAAAATTAAAATAAAAAAGAATATAAGGAATGCTAAGGAACGATATGAAACGGTCTTAATGAAATTTTTATTAATTATAGTCAGATTCAGCTATATTGCTACTTTTTCTGATTTCCTTCCCGCAATAAACAGTAGATCAAAACTTTTTATTGCGGGATGATAGTTTAACGTTATACAGGCGCTAAACTAGTGCAATCTATGTTAGTAATAAGTACTATGTATCAATTAATTGCTGGACAGATCGATGAATATACATTCATGTAACAGAGAACCCATAAAGAACGTT
>DAXX01000019.1:0-173 GCA_002506605.1 Thaumarchaeota archaeon UBA160 | reverse complement strand
CAGTTTGCTACAGCAGCTGCTGTCATTGATGAGAAAAAGTTCACAGTAGCGGTTGCTCCTGTAGCTACACATGAAAGCATAATAAAGCTCCTGCTTCTTGATGCGGGCTAATAATTAGGATGCCTAATGCGGAAAGTTCAAGGATGGAATGATCTTATATACAAAACAGATAG
>DAXX01000013.1 GCA_002506605.1 Thaumarchaeota archaeon UBA160 | reverse complement strand
GGAAAGGTCGTTGTAATGAAGCTTAAAGAAGCGGATGTAGAAAAATTTGTTTCGTTAAATGGTTTTGTACCAAACACTATTAAAAGGTTAGAAACAGGCTGATTTCATGCTAATAAATTATTGAACGATTAGAAGCAAATCAATCGTTCTGATAATAATAAAATTTTCCAGTTTTCCTATATAACATGCTGTGTTGAATAATTCAAANNTAGCTAAAAATAATCAGTACGTTTTAGTATTTGGCCATGATTATTTTTATATCTTAAAAAACGTTTTTAATAATTATTCAACACAGCATATATAACAAAAATTAATAAGTATCATTAATTTTAATCATACTATGAAACTTGTAGAATGCGTACCTAATTTTAGTGAAGGAAAAAATAAAGACATTGTGGATCAGATTGTTAACGCTATTAAGGTTAATGAGCAAGTAAAAGTTCTTGACGTTGAAATGGACCCAGATCACAATAGAAGCGTTGTAACTTTTGTATCTCCAATTGAATATGCTATAGATGCTGCATATAATGGCATAAAAAAAGCTTCAGAGCTTATAGATATGGATAAGCATAAAGGAGCCCATCCAAGATTCGGGGCTGCAGATGTCGTGCCATTTGTTCCAATTTTTGATACTACCATGAAAGAATGCGTAAACCTTGCATGGCAACTAGGAGAAAGGGTCGGGAATGAGTTGAAAATACCCGTTTATCTTTACGATAAAGCAGCGAAAGTTGAATGGAGAAAAAACTTAGCTGATATAAGGAACGAAAGTTTTCAATATGAGCAACTAAAGGTACACATAAAAGAAGAAAAATGGAAACCAGATTTTGGTCCATCAGAAGTTGGTAAAGCTGGGGCTACCATAATCGGGGCAAGAGAATTTCTAATAGCTTTTAACGTTAACCTTAATACAAATAATATAGAAATAGCAAAAAACATAGCTAGAAGCATACGGGAAAAGACAGGAAGCTTCAAAAATGTACGAGCCCTCGGGTTTGAGCTTAAGGAGAGAAACATGGTTCAAGTATCAATGAACATTTTAGATTATAAAAAGACGCCGATATACAGAGTTTATGAGGCTATCAAGCTAGAAGCAGAGAAGTATGGCGTTTCTGTTGTAGAAGCGGAAATAGTTGGGCTCGTTCCGCTTGATGCGCTGATTGAAGCTTTAAAGGTTTACATGAGGTTAGTAAACTTTAACTCAAACCAGGTTTTTGAAAGCAAGCTTTTGAGTGTTTTTATATGATTAAGGAAACAAGAATTATTGATTTTCTTGAAATTTTATCGAGCCCTCAGCCTACGCCTGGAGGCGGCTCTGTTTCTGCTTTAGCAGCCAGCCTAGCAGCTTCTCTTATCTGTAAGGTTTCTGCTCTTACTATTGGAAAAAAGAAATATGAAAACGTTCAGGATGAGGTAAAGGAAATTTATGCAAGATCGAGTAATTTTAAAGAAAAGCTCTTAGAGCTTGCAGATAGGGATTCTGAAGCTTTCAACAAAATAATAAATGCATATAAAACTACTAAAGAACTTGTTGACCTTAATGAAAAACAAAAAATTATTGAGGAAGCAAGCAAAGATGCTTGTTTGGTACCAATTGAAACGGCAGACGTTTCTTATCAGATTTTAGAATTATCAAAAAGGATACTAGAAATTGGAAATAAAAACGCCCTCACAGACAGCCTTACTGCGGCATACCTTGCTTATTCGGCTATAAATGGCGCTCTCGAGAACGTTTTTTTCAACCTGAAAAATATATCAATCGATCAAAAATTCAAAATTGATACTCGTGAAAAAGCTGAAAAAATCAAAACAAATTCTGAAGCGCTCTATAATGAGATAAAGAAAATAGCAGCGGAGGTGAAATAAGGTTTATGTTAAAAGATATCTATAGCGTTGCTGAATATGCAGGCATTGATAAAAGTTACATTGAACCTTATGGAAAGTTTATGGCAAAAATTTCTCTTGACGTTTTAAAAGAAACAAAAAATAAAAGAGCAAAAGTAATACTTGTAAGCGCTATAACTCCCACGCCTGCAGGTGAAGGAAAGACAACAACATCTATAGGACTAACGATGTCAATTAATAAGCTCGGGTACAAGAGCCTTTTAGCTATAAGACAACCATCGCTCGGCCCTATATTTGGGGTGAAAGGTGGAGCTACAGGAGGAGGTTTATCTACTGTCGAACCTAGTCAGGACATAAATTTTCATTTTACGGGAGACTTTCATGCTATAGAATCTGCTCACAACCTGCTTTCGGCCATGATAAACAACCATATATATTATAATTTGAGTCCAAACATTGATCCAAAGAAGGTTTTGTGGAGAAGGACAATAGATATGAATGACAGGTCTTTAAGGCAGATAATAGTAGGATTGGGAAAAGGAAATGGCGTTATGTATGAGGATGGCTTTGATATAGTTCCGGCATCGGAGGTTATGTCTGTAACTGGATTAAGTCAAAGTTATAAAGAATTAAAGGAAAGATTAGGCAAAATATTAGTTGGTTTTACAAAAGAAAATGAACCGGTTTATGCTAAAGATGTAAAGGCTGAAGGCGCGATGGCGGCTTTGCTCAAGAACGCATTAAAACCCAACCTTGTTCAAACTTCAGAAAACACGCCTGCGCTTGTACATATGGGACCATTTGGAAATATAGCGTTAGGAACTAATAGCTTGATAGCTGACAAAATAGGGATCAGCTTTTCTGATTATTTTGTAACTGAAGCTGGTTTTGGAACAGAATTAGGGGCAGAAAAATTCTTCAATATTGTTTCAAGAATTGGCGGTTTTGCCCCCAGCGTTACAGTTGTTGTAGCTTCAATAAGAGCTCTAAAGCATCATGGAGGGGCGAAGAAGCTTGAGACTGAAAATCTTGACGCGTTAGAAAAAGGGTTTGAAAATCTTAAATATCATGTAATGAATATAAAAAATTTTGGCGTAAATGCAATCGTCGCGGTGAACAAGTTCCCAACAGATACTTCTAAAGAAATTGAACTGTTAGAAAAGCTAATGGATTCAGAAAAGATAGAGTGGGCACTTTCAGAAGTGTATGAAAAAGGTAGTCTAGGAGGACTAGACTTAGCTGAAAGGGTTGTAAAAGAAGCTGATAGAAACTCTAACCCAAATATAAATTACACTTATGATGTTGACGATCCAATAAATGTAAAGATTGAAAAGATAGCTAAACAGGTTTATGGGGCAAGAAGCGTTAACTATACGAAAGAAGCTCTTGATGATTTAAAACGCATTGAGAGGCTTGGATTAGACAAACTTTTTGTGTGCATGGCCAAAACACAGCTATCAATTTCAGATGATCCAAAATTGCTTAACGTGCCAAAAGATTTTGATATAACAGTAAGGGAAATAAGAATTATGTCTGGAGCTGGTTATGTAGTGCCTATCTTAGGCGAAATAATTACGATGCCAGGACTTCCAAAAGAACCAGCAGCATACAGGATTGACTTAACAGAAGACGGAAACATAGTAGGCATGTAGATCTTAGCAATTAACACAACCTATAACTTTTTCACCTTTAATTAATTTTATAAGATTCAACGTTGCTAAAACCTTAAGATCTTTTATTGATTTATCAGAAACATAAACTGCATGAGGAGTAACAATAACATTTTGCAT
>DAXX01000055.1 GCA_002506605.1 Thaumarchaeota archaeon UBA160 | reverse complement strand
TCTGAAAATCTTATTTGACCAGCACCTACTGTATTTATAAAAAAATATTTATTTTTGCTAAAAACTTTTTTAGTTTATTATTAAAAATTTTCTTATTATTTAATTTGATTTTTAAAATTAATTTAATAATTGTACAATTATTAAACAATTTATGTACAAGCTCAAAAATCATCATAACATTAAAATACGCCATTAAGTAAGCAACACAAAATGACAGCAATACCGGTTGCAATCCATAAAGGAAAAAGCGGTAGAAAGCCTATTTATGTTAAAAACTCTTCATATATAGATCAGCTTAAAAAACTTTATCAAGAAGGTAAAAAACCATCAGAAATATCAAAAATTTTAAATGTTTCTACTCCTACAATATACAGATGGTTAAAAGAATTGGGTCTTATAGAGGATCGAGAAAAGAACGTTGAAATATATTCTACACACCTTGAACTTAACGGTTTTGTGAAAGTGAATAAAAGCTCCATAGCTAGGAAGCTTTTAAAGATGTATCCAAATGCAAGAATAGTAAAAATGAATACAGGGGTTGGCATGGAAGGTAGGAGATTTTCAAGCGTTTCTTTCTTCGGTAATAGACCATATACACTTACTTTTGTAGTGAGTAATGAAGAAGCATTTAAAGAACACGTTGCGAGATTCCTAGAAGGTATTTTTTATGAAAAAAATCCTAATCCAGACCCAAATCTCAAGAAGGCTTTCACCCACTTTATACATTCATTTGGGTTAAACAAGATCTTTCAAGAAAGTCCGTTTAAAAAGGTAGAACTATAAATATTAATTAACCTCCAAGCTTATACATAGGGATTACTTTTTCTGGTATTTTGTTTTCTCTTACGTATTTAATTATTCCTTCAAACTTATTGCTGTAAATGTCTTTTATCGCTTCTTTGATTTCTTCGTCGCTTCTTCTTTGCCTTATCATCTCTTTTATGTTTAAGCCCTTCATTGAATACATGCAAGGTAGAAATATTCCTTCAGAGGTTATTCTTACTCTGTTACAATCTGAACAAAAAGGCTGTGATACAGACGATATAACTCCAAATTTTACCCCGTTTTCTTTTATTTCAAAATATCTAGAAGTTGAATGAGGGGATCTATCCACAGGCTTTAAAGTAAATTTGCTAGAAACAATCCTAAGCACATCTCCTGCCGATACAACTTTGTTAAGAGACCATCCGCCGTTACCGTCAAAAGGCTCATATTCAAGAAATCTAACAGTGTATCCTGTTCTTCTTGAAAAATCTATAAAGTCAAATATTTCATCTTCATTAACTCCCCTTATCAAAGTGACGTTGATTTTAACTTGCTCAAATTGCTGTTTTGCTACTTCAAGCCCTTTTAACACTTTCTCAAGACCCCTCATGCCAGTAATTCTGTAGTACCTGTCTTCTTTTAGACTGTGCAAACTAACATTAACCCTTTTGAGCCCACTCGAGCTAAGTGATGATGCTTTCTCTAAAAGGAAATAACCGTTTGTAGTTAGCGATACTTCAAAAAGTTCTGATGCGAAATTCACTATTTGTTGCAAATCTTCCCTGAGAAGAGGCTCGCCGCCTGTGAGCTTTAACTCTTTTATCCCAAGATCATTAAAAATTGTTAAAATTCTTTTAATTTCGTCCAGTTTTAAAATTTCATTTTCACTTTCAAAAATTGGGTTGTTAGGCATACAGAATATGCACCTATAATTGCACCTGTCTGTGACTGAAAGCCTAAGCTTTTCAGCTATTCTTGATAGCTTATCTATCAGCATTCACTAATAAAAAAGAAATGATAAATTAAACGTTTTTGTTTATTTTTTCTGAATTTTAACTTAATCAAAAAGATCCTTGTTTGTACAATCTTAGCTGTATGCTAAAAATTTGGCTTCATATATGATATAAGCGGTTACATTATACAAGATTATATGGCTGTAAGCTAGTCATCGAGGAAGTTTATGTGCTAGTGAGCAGCTTTTTATAGATCAAAAAAGCAGGTGTTTGACGATACAGTTTATGTTTTAAGGCCAATTTTAAACAGTGTCATTACAGAAAGAAGCGATTTACAGGAACACAGTTGACTGAAAGTATTCTGATTTCGTTCAGGCTATTATCTTCGAATCTCAAAATGCTTATTGAGGCATTGTGAATTTCTATTTTTCTTACATCTTTTCCTATAACGTTCAAAGGTAGCGTAATCAACGCTCTAATAGGTTCTAAGTGACTTACTGCAATGACTCTTGTATAACCTTTTTTAAACAAACTTTCAACAAAATCTAACATCCTTTTCCTAATGCTATCGTATTTCTCTAAGCCGTAAATAATTTCTTTGTTAAAATATTCCATAAACCATTCAGGATTTTTTTCAAATATTTCTTTTGTTGGTACATTCTTCAGATTTCCCAACTCAACCTCTCTAAGCCTATCATCTTTTATGACTTCAAGCGATAGCCTTTCTCCAATTATTTGAGCTGTCTGATAAGCTCTATAGATTGGACTTGAAAATATTGCTTCTGCTTTTGAATCTACTAAAAATTCTCCAGCCTGCTTAGCTTGTTCTATTCCTTTTTCTGTAAGTTTATAATTGAATTTTTCGTCATCTGGGAAAAAGCCATCTCTGTTATTTTCTGCATGACCGTGCCTTACAAAGAATATGGTTAATGCCATACAATAATTTTTTTATCTAGCGTTTAAAACTCTTTTTTAAACTATAGCGAATTAAAGGGACTTTTGCCTCCTAACATAAGATCAAAACTTTTTATTCATACCCAAACAAAACAAAATCAGAAAAATGAGCAACCCATGGTCTTGACAAACTAAAGATCCTGTTTCTCATTTTTGCAAATAGGTCAAATTATTCTTATTTTATCTCCGTCTTTTAGTATAAAATTGATTCCTACTTTTATTCTAGTATTATCCCTTATCAAATAAGCAAACTTTATATTCTTTATATTAATCTTGTTGGCCACATCTTGAACAGTGCTGTTCTCATTAACTAATAGTGGAGGGCCTTCTACAGCTCCCGAAGAATCAAGCGTATAAACCCTTATCAAACCTAAAGCATTCAATATATTTTTAACGTCATTTTCTTTGTTATAAGTTGGAAAAACATAAACTTTTTGCATCCTTCCAAATATGTAATCCTCTACATCGTCAAGTGTTGCATCTTCGCTGATTTTTATAACGCAATTCTCTAATCCATAACTCTTAAGAAACTGCCTTAGTTCTTCTTCATTAATATAACTAGATTTACCAATTATCCTTATGCCTCCGCTAGGCATTCTAGTAATTTCTACAAGCCTCTTTTTGTTTGTTACAGGCACTATACCTTCGTCTTCAATAAGTTTGAGCGCCCTTTTGTCAGCTATGATAAGGACGTCTGCTTGTTTGATCAGCTTTAAAAAGTTTCTAAAATTCCCAACCCCAATTGGAGCATAATAAGTTTGAATTACAATATCAAGCGCTTTTAAAGGAGCTACAACAGGCCTGGAAAAAGTTTCATATTTTTCTACTTTTAAGCCAGTAAGCTTATAAAATGAATCTGTAAAATCAAAATCAACCACAACAGCAAGAAGCCCTTCCTTCTTTACAATCCATATGTCTTTTCTAACGGCTTTCTTTTTCTTGCTTTCTGCGATTTCTTCCTTTAATGAAGCTATTTGCTTTTTTATAGAAACTTCTAGTTTTTCTGTTCCTTTATGGTGAGGCATTTTTGAAAAAAACAGTTGCAAAAGTCGGAGCTTTTCACTAGGATCCTTAGCCATTATAGCCTTTGACCAAATTGCTTTAGCTTCTTCTGTCAGATTTGTAACCATTTATGCTATAAAAAAATCTTAAAGTAAATAAATAGTACTTTTTTTCCTTTTTGCACAAGCTTTCCTTTAAATTTGAAGTTTTTGTATATTTATAAGAAATTTCCAAATATTAATTTCGTGGAAATATTAATCTGTTCTATATATGATTTTTATTTGACGATTAATAACTTTTGACGCCAAAACTTATGAATAATAGTAAATTTATACCAAACTAATAGAAGAAGCTTTTCTTATAATGTTAATCTTTACAAAACGTGAAAAAGGACAGCCTAATAAAGAATTATTGGGAATTTCTAATATGAAAGAAAAAGTTCTACAAATTTTTTGCCCTTTTGAGTTAGCTGGTATAGCTTGCTCACTCTGCCTTCTTTTTTGATTTCTTTAACTTCTATCAAACCTTCATTCTGTAAATTCTTTAAGGCAACATAAATATCTGGTAAAGTCTTTTCTACGCCCAACTCTCTTAACTTTTTCCAAATGTAATACCCATATGCTGGTGAAACATAAAGCATGTTGAGTATAGCCTTCTTAGTATCGCTCATGCTTGTTATAATCTCTTCAGCACTTCCCTTTTCTTTAAGACCTAAAAACGTTCCAATTACAACAGGGTCCTTTAGCCCAGTTCCAGTTAGGATGTAAAGTACCTTACTGCCTTTGCTGATTAAATTCCAATCTACAGCTTTTATCAACCCGGCAAGAGCTACAGAAGCTGAAGGTTCTGCAAACAAACCCTCAGCTCTTGCTAAAAGCTTTTCAGCCTCTATCACTTCCTGATCTTCTACTTTTATCTTAAAGCCATTTGTAACTTTAATAGAAAAATCAGCTAATGCAGAATGCATACCGCCTGTAACCAGATCATCTACAACGGCGCTTTTATCTGTAAGATAAACGCCAGTTAACGCTGGCACTTTTATTTTATAAAGTTCATATAAGTCTTGAAAGCCAGCAAACAACATCGAGATCCCGCCGCCTTCGCCAACGCTCATAAAAATATAATCAAACGTGTCGCGTGCTTTTTCAAATATTTCATACGAAAGTGTTTTCATTCCTGTTAAAAAATAAGAATCTGATTCGCCACTTATATGGGAGCTGGCGTCAGCATGATCTGGCATAACACCTTTTATTGCCTTTGCGCCATAAACAAGGGTTTGATAAAGTTTTCCTAAGCTTTTAATTTCGTTATAATAAAGGGAACAAGAAATTCCAGCGCGTACAGAATAAGCCGCTAAGGAAGCGCCTATGTTTCCATTTGATTCGCAAAGAATTTCTTTTTTACCTGTAGATATGGCATAGCTGACAGCTATAGCAGATCCTCTGTCGAGATATGAGCCAGTTGGATTAACAGATTCATTTTTTATATAAAGATCTACTCCTAATATTTGGCTTAGCCTATAAGCTTTAAGTAATGGGGTTTGCCCTTCACCTAAGGTAATTTTTTTGTTAAAATTTGGTAAAACAATCGAGTATTTCCATATTCCTTCACCAAACTGATCTATGATGCTCTTACCTGACAAGTCACTAAAATTGTCAGGTAGAAAGGCTGTAGTAGAGCCACAAACTTCACATTTTCCTGGATCTCTCTGTTTATGTCCGCATTTATAACATTTAAACATATTTTTATATATAAACATATAAAAATTTACGTTTATCTATAATTTAGTACTTCTTTTTTGATTA
>DAXX01000030.1:7486-7619 GCA_002506605.1 Thaumarchaeota archaeon UBA160 | reverse complement strand
TCCGCAATAATGGTATATTCAAACAAATTAAACTATAAAGGCAACAAGAGGCAAGAGCGTATTAAAGCACTGTTCTTTTTAAAAAAGCACAAGAAGAGGCCAAAGCTTTTTGTAAACAGAGGCCCATGGTACG
>DAXX01000030.1:0-7323 GCA_002506605.1 Thaumarchaeota archaeon UBA160 | reverse complement strand
GATGATCTTATTTGACCAGCATCTCTAAAATTAATATAAAAAGTTTTAAAAAGCCCAAAATTTATTATATTGTTAGGTGAATTTTGATGTTCGCACCATCTGCTGGATATGATAGGGCATTAACAATTTTCTCACCTGACGGTAGATTATATCAGGTTGAGTATGCTATCGAAACAGTAAGAAGGGGCACAATTGCTGTTGGTATTAAAGTAAACGAAGGAGTTGTGCTTGCCGTAGAAGAGAGGGTAAAAAAACTTCAAAACCCTAGGTTGAGTCAAAAGATTTTTCAAGTGGACGATCACATAATGATAGCTGCTGCAGGTTATGTGCCAGACGCTAGGGTTCTTGTAGATAATGCAAGAACGTTAGCTCAGAACAACAGGTTAATATACGATGAGGCTATTGAAGTAGAGACTGTAGCTAGAGCTTTAGGCGATTTGGCACAACAATATACTCAATATGCAGGAGTAAGGCCGTTCGGTGTATCTTTGATAATTGCAGGAATAGACAAAGATTCACCATCACTTTATACAACTGATCCAAGTGGAACATATTTGGAATACGACGCCGTGGCCATAGGTGGCGGCAGTGACACAGCAAACGAATATCTTGAGCAAAATTACAAGCAAGAACTGAGTTTGAATGAAGCTATAGATTTAGGATTAAAGTGTATATTAAAAGTTAATGAAGGGAAAGTTGATCCAATAAACCTCAAGGTGGCATACATAAGCAAAGAAGACAAAATAATGAAGATGTTGCCACAACAGGAAATAGCAGAAAGGGTAGCAAGGCTTTCTAAAGAGTTTCAAAGTAAGTAAAAATGTCATCTAAAACTGCGATTATAAAATATGTAAAAGGTTCAGAGAAGTTTGAAATTGTTGTCTATGCGGACGCAGCTTTTGACTACAGACAAAACAAGATTAAGGATCTTGATAAGGTTCTTGTTATTGACGAAGTTTTTACAGATTCATCAAAAGGACAAAGAGCTCCTAGAGAAAAGTTAAAGAAGGCATTTGGAACAGAAGACATTAGAGAAATAGAGAAAGAAATCCTTTCAAAAGGGGAGCTGCCCCTTACTACAGAACAGAGAAGGAAGTTGATAGAAGACAAAAAGAAACAGATAATGACAATTATATCAAAGAATTATGTTGATCCAAAAACAAATTTGCCCCATCCAGTGATAAGAATAGAAAAGGCAATGGAAATGGCAGGCATTTCTATTGATCCTTTAAAGCCTGCAGAGGAACAGGCTAAACAAGTTGTGGAAAAGATCAGGCCTTATTTAGCACTTAAAACTGGTAGCATAACTTTGAGCTTTAAAATACCAGCCAAGTACGCATATCAAGTGATAAAGGTTCTCAAAGAATATGGAGATGTTAAACAAGAAAGCTGGGAAAGCGACGGTAGCTTGAGCGGTTTGATAATAATACCGATCGCTACGCAGGCAGCCTTTCTTGATAGGATAGCTTCGTTAACTCATGGTGAAGGGTTGGTAAAGCTAATTGAATAAGCTGGTCATACCCGGTGACGTTGTTGCAAAGGGAAATTTTAGATCTTGGAGCAACGTGTTCAAAAAGGGTGAAGAATATTTTTCCATGTTTGTTGGCAGGGCAGAAGTAGGCGGCGGCAGATTAAGAGTTATCAGGCTCACAGGCCCTTATATACCTAAAATTGGAGATTTTGTCATAGGCGTTGTGACGGATGTGCAACCTTTGGCTGCAACCTTAGATATAAACTCTTACGTTAATGGCTTTATTATGGCAAATGCCTTTTTTAAAAGGAGAATAGATCCTTCTAGATATGATCTATCAAAAAAGGTTAATCTTGGGGACCTTGTGGCAGCAAAGGTTCAAAGAATAGAAAGGGGCAAGGACGTCTTTCTACAGCCTGATCAAAAATGGAAGGTAGAAGGCGATGCAGTATTTTATATTTCTCCTGCAAAGGCTCATTATATTTATACGAGCAGAAGCAGGATACCAAGCAAGATAAAGGAGCTTACAGGAGCTGAGATTAGATTCGGCGTAAATGGTGTTGTAGTTGTAAAAGGAGATTTAAAGAAGATAGAAATGGTTAAAAAAGCCCTAGACGTGATAGAATTGAAATATGATTTAAATGGTTTATATAACGAAATAATAAAGGTGTTTGGTAAAGATGGAAAATCAACTGATAGTTAATGGTAAAAGGACCGACGGCAGGAGTCCAACGGAGTTGAGACCTTTAAAGATTGATGTAGGAATTATTAAGAACGCGGCAGGTTCATCATACATAGAACATGGCAAAAACAAAATAATTGTAGCTATATATGGTCCAAGGGATTCACACAGGTATGGAATAAACATTGAAAGAGCAACACTAAGATGCAGATATCATATGTCGCCTTTTTCAACAGAGGAAAGAAAGAATCCGCAGCCTTCAAGAAGGGAAATAGAAATATCAAAAGTTATTAGGGATGCTTTGGAACCTTCTCTTATACTTGAAAATTTCCCAAAAACTACTATAGATGTATTTGTAGAAGTCCTTCAAAGCGATGGAGGAAGCAGAAGCGCAAGCATAACTGCAGCTTCTGTAGCGTTAGCGGATGCGGGCATACCAATGAAAGATCTCGTTGAAGCTGTGGCAGTAGGAAAGGTAGATGGTACGCTTGTTCTTGATCTTAATGATATAGAGGACAAAAAGGGCGAATCAGACATGCCGGTCGCATTTATGTTAAATGAAAACAAAATAACACTTTTGCAGATGGATGGGAAGATGACCGTAGAAGAGTTTAAAGCTGGTTTGATGATGGCTATGGAAGCTGCAAAGAAAATCAAAGAAATTCAGAAGGAAGCTTTAACCAGAAAATACAGCAGCGGTGAAAGAAAAAATGATGCCTAGAAAAAATTTGTTAGTTAGCGCAGTAAGAAAGGAGCAAATAATAAAATCTTTAGCTCAGGGGAAAAGAGTGGACGGCAGGGGTCTTTTGGATTATAGGCCTCTAAATATAACTCCAAACATAATTGAAAAAGCTGAGGGTTCAGCATTTGTAAAGCTTGGTGATACTCATGTTATTACAGGCGTAAAGATAGGGGTTGGAACGCCATTCCCAGATACGCCAAATGAAGGAATTCTGATAGTCAACGCTGAGATACTTCCTACAGCAAGCGAATACCAAGAACCTGGTCCACCGGATGAAGATTCAATAGAACTTGCCAGAGTTGTTGACAGAGGCATAAGAGAAAGCAAGATGATAGATTTTTCGAAGTTAGTCATAGAACCAGGTAAACATGTTTACACTGTTTACGTTGACATAAGCGTAATAGGAATGGACGGTAACTTGTTTGACGCCGCATCATACGCTGCCGTTGTTGCGCTCATGACAACTAAATTCTACCCGCTAATAAATCAAAACGGCACATTGGTTAAAGGGTCGGAGAAAATCCCCCTACCTATTCAAGATTTAGGAGTTTCAACAACATTTGCAAAGGTTGATAACTATATAATTGTAGATCCTACATGGGAAGAAGAAAGCATAATGGAGGCAAGACTGACGATAGTGTACGATAAAAATGGAAACATATGCGCAGTTCAAAAGGGTGGAAATGGGGGTTTGCTTGTTGACGATGTTCTTAAGATAGTAGATTTAGCAAAGTCTAAATCTGAGGAGATGAGGAAGGTATTGGAGGGAGTGATATCGAATGCCTAACCTTGGAGTTAAGTATGGTCTAACCCTAAGGAGAAGATACCTTTCAGTATGGAACAGGCTAAAAAAGAAAAGAATATGTCCAAAATGCGGTTCAACGCATTTTAGAAGGAAAGTAATCGGAATATGGGAATGCGAAAAATGTGGTTTTAAAGTAGCAGGAGACGCCTACGATCTTGTCCAAGAATAAAGAAGTAAAAATAAAGATTTTGATAAAAGGTGATAAAAAAACTTTATATTCTTTAAAAAAGGCTATTGATTCCTCAAAGATAGAGGAGGGCAACTTGATAATTCATTTTAGCACTAAAGATATAGGAGACGCAAGGGCGTTCATCAATTCGACCCTTAGAGTTATAAATGCCTCTGTTAATAGCTTAATGTAAATGAGCGAGAACGTTCCCGCATGGTTGCAGGAAGAATTAGCAAGATACGATCAGCTTCAGCAGACATTACAGGCAATCTTAACACAAAAACAGCAAGTAGATCTTGAAATAGCAGAACTTGACAGAGCTTTGGAAGAACTGCAGAAACAGCCAGATGATGTTGAAGTTTATAAAGTGGCAGGTAGTATTATGATCAAAAGCAAAAAGGAAGATCTCTTAAAGGAGCTTCAGGAAAGGAAGGAGCTTGCAAATACAAGAAGAACAGTTTTAAGCAAACAGGAAGAAAAGGTAAGACAATCTTTACAAGAAGTCCAGAACAAACTCACCCAAGCATTAAGGGGAGGTTCATCAGGACAGCAAGTTGCTACATGATGGGCCGGTAGCTCAGCATGGTTAGAGCGTTCGGCTGATAACCGAAAGGTCGCCGGTTCAAATCCGGCCCGGCCCATCTACAAAATAAATAGTTTTTATTTTGTTTTTAAAAAGTATTTATATAGGGATTTTTAAATATATGATAAAATGCCTAAAACTATAGCGTCGATAAGTATTGAAAACGTAGTTACGTCAGCTTCAGTAAATCAATCAATAGATCTTATTACTATTACTAAGCTGTTTCCAGATGTGGAATATCATCCAGAACAGTTTCCCGGGCTTGTCTTTAGACTAAAATCTCCTAAAACAGCTACACTTATATTCAGTTCAGGCAAAATGGTCTGCACCGGTGCAAAAAGTGAAGCGCAAGCCAAAAAAGCAGTTGAAACTGTGGTTCAAAAGCTTAGAAAGGCCGGCATAGATATAAAAAATGAGCCAATAATAGAGATTCAGAACATAGTGGCCTCAGCATCTTTGGGCGGAAAGATAAACTTAGAAAAAGCCGCAGAAATACTGGAACATACAATGTACGAACCTGAACAATTCCCTGGCTTGATTTACAGGATGGATGATCCTAAAACCGTTATCCTTCTCTTTGCAAGCGGAAAACTTGTTTGTACAGGAGCAAAAAAAGAGGAAGAAGTTTATCATGCAGTGGAAAAGCTACACGAGCTGCTTGAAGAAAAAGGTCTAATGATATACTGAAATTTTTAAATAAATTAATATAGCTCTGTATCTTCTTTTTGTGTTTGGTGAACGGTTTGGTATCGATACAATCTCTTATTGGAGGCGGAGAAAAAGCGCTTCTAGAAGGAATTTGCAATTATTATAACAAGATAAGAGAAACAGTTATGCTTTTTAAAGAATTTATGGTTCATGCAAAATCTTTTGAAGATCTTCAAATATATTATGACAAAATAAACAAAACAGAAACTGAGGCTGATGAAATGCACGAAAAGTTAGCTGAGGCTATAGCCTCAGGCAGCTTTTTTTCTTACATAAGAGACGATTTTTTGGATCTCCTTGAAAAAATGGATTTTATGGCAGATTATGCAAAAGATGTTGCAAAGATGTTTAATGAATATAACGTTTCAAGAGAGGCTATAGATTTTCTGTTCAAAGAAACGCTATTTAATGATTTTATAAACGCCATCATAGATACCGTTGATTCTTTCGGGAGCGTATTGACAATGTTGAAGAAAGCCCCTCCGCGTGAGCTTTTAATGCATATAAAGGAGGTCGAAGCTAAAGAAGAAAAAGCCGACTTTGTAAAGGATAAAACTTTAATTGCACTGCACAACAAAGGAAAACATTTAGATGTTCTTGACATAATAACCCTAAGAGATGCAATCAACCTGATGGATAACATAGCAGACGCCGCTGAAGATAGCTCAGACATAATAATTAGACTAATAGCAAAGGGATATAAATGAACTTAGTTGAAATTTTAGATTTGATACTTCTTGTATTACTTATCTACTTATTCGGACTTAATAATGGTGCTGTATTCGAAGGCGGGTTAGCCGGAAGCGCAGGTTTTAACTACAGCATTGCAGCGATAACTGTTGGCTTAGGAATATTGTTTGGGACGTTGCTTCAGGGTGAATATACAGCAAAATACGCAAAAACACTAGGTGTCATGGGAGCAACTTACGGGCTGATACTTTTGATAGTTCAGATAGTTCTCTTTTATGCTTTTACTATAGTAAATCTACCTTTGAGCATAACCCAGTCCTTGGTAGGAGGCTGGCTTGCGATACTTGTAATTGAAAGTATAAAGCATATATCTGAAAACATCAGCTGGCTTTTTTTCTGGTGGATAATATCTCCTTTTATAGCTCTAGCCTTCTCAGCTTTGCTTTATAAAGTTCTTAGGCGCTTGCTCTTTAGGACGACGATCTCAACGCTGAGCACGATCATAAGAATTTCTGCTTTAATTACAGTTTTTTACACTTCTTTCGTTCTAGGGGCTAACAACGTTGGTTTCATCGCAGGCGCATACTCGCTTTCTTATTTAGAAATAGCTCTTTTAGCTGTTTCCGCTTCTCTGGGCGCTTTAAAAGCGGCAGGGATGTCCAAGGCCGTTGGAGAAGATCTTATTGTAGTTGGTCCTATAGGGATAATAAGTGCAGTGCTTGGAGGGACTACTGTGCTATTAGTTTTGACCTATCTGGGTTTGCCAGCCTCTTTGACAACAGTAACTATGGGAGGGTTAATAGGGGTAGGTTTTTCATCAAAACCCAGAATATTTAAATCTGACTACTTAAGATGGGTGATTTTAAGTTGGATACTCGCTTTTCTCTTAGGTTTTGCAGTAGTTTATATCATTCTGATATTCTTAAAACCTTTTATCCTTTTTGCTTTGAGCTAGCCAGATATTGGGCTACAGCGTTCCAAAATTTATCGCCTTTTCTGTGAAGGTTTTTAACAACTACGCCCTTATCGAGCTTTTCCATTTCTTCTTTATCATAAAGCGAAACGCCTATGCACAGTATGTGTCCGGCGTTGGTAACCTTTACTATTCCGTCTTTTTTTACATTATAGTCTATTTTGGTAATTCCAGGTCTCATGACTGAGGCCCCGTTAACTATGTGCTTTACTGCGCCTTCGTCAACAGACACCTCTGGTAAAGTTTCAGCTCTTTTGTCTGCTACGAACGGCAATATTCTGTTATTGATAAAAATAAAGATACCATTCCCTATTAATACTTTTGATTCATTATCAACCAATATAGCTTTTTCTGGCTGAAACTCAAATCCAAGATCTTTTGCAGCCTTACTGATCTCTTTTGCTTCTTTTTTGCTAAGGTACAAAATTTTCAAGTCATTTAAAAATTAAATTTGTGATAAATAAACATTTTTCGTTTAACGGATGTGGGACATAATTTTT
>DAXX01000065.1:1698-9800 GCA_002506605.1 Thaumarchaeota archaeon UBA160 | reverse complement strand
GATAAAAAATTCATAGAGGTAAAACTTAGATTGCCTCTTTCGTTAACTTTAGGAAGGCTTTTCATTGATTTTACAGGATAAAACAGTGAAGATCTGAAGCTTATCTCGAATCAAAAAGCTCATGCTGATAACTTTATTTTGATTGATGTTCTGATCGTTTTGTTTATTTATTGCTCTTTGGGCTTTAATTCTCCTTTTATAGCATAAAGCAGAACAGCTTAAACGTTAAAACCTAAGATAATTTTGCACAATTTATATATAATCAGTTATTCCCTAAATGCTTGTAAAAATGCATGATAATAAAGAAGGATTTGAAATTTTAAGCGAGCCAATAAGGGCTCTTTTGAAGGAAAAAGGGTTAGAGAAACCTTCAGACATTCAGAAGTTGGCAATACCAGTTATACTGAACGGAGAGAATGCGCTTCTCATTTCTCCAACAGGCTCTGGAAAAACAGAAGCGGCTATGTTGCCAATATTTGAGCTTATGTTGAAAGAAGGGAAGAACGGGCTAATGACCCTCTACATAACTCCTCTTAGAGCTTTAAACAGAGATCTGCTTGACAGGTTGAGCTGGTGGGCACAAAAACTCGATTTTAGGATGGCAGTCAGGCACGGCGACACAAGCAAAGATGAAAGAAGGCAACAGGTTCTGGCCCCACCAAACATCCTCATAACCACGCCCGAAACGCTTCAGATTATACTTGTGGCAAGAAAGCTCAGAGAACTCTTGAAAAATGTAAAACACGTTGTTGTTGATGAGGTTCATGAGCTTGCTAACGACAAAAGAGGCACCCAGCTTGCTGTCAGCCTTCAGAGGCTTGAAAAGCTGGCTGGCAGAAAAATGCAGATAGTAGGACTTTCTGCTACAGTAGGCAATGCAGAAGAGGTAGCTAAATTTCTTGTTGGAAATGGCAAAGAAATTAAGATTATTTCAGCTTTTCCTAAAAAGCTTTTTTCTTTTAAAATAATTTATCACAAAGCTAAGGAACCAGTTGAGGGTCCGCTCCTTCCTGATCTCACGGTAAGGCTTGAAGAACTATTAAAAGAAGTAAAGGGCAAAAAATCCCTAATCTTTACAAACACAAGGAGCGAAGCTGAATCTCTTGCAAGCAAAATAAGGATAATAGATCCTACATATCCTGTAGCTATTCATCACGGAAGCCTTTCTGCTGAAACTAGAAGCGGTGCAGAATCTGGCATAAAGTACGGTCAAATATCTGGGGTAATTTGCACATCTAGCCTTGAGCTTGGCATAGACATAGGAGATCTGGACCTGATAGTGCAATATAATTCTCCACGACAGGCCTCCAAGCTCATACAAAGAACCGGCAGAAGCGGACACAGTTTGGAGAAAGTAAGCAGAGGCGTGATAATCGTTCAAGATTCTGATGATGCTCTGGAAGCTTCTGTCTTAGCTCGAATGGGAGAAGAAGGTAAGGTTGAGCCTATAATAATTCCAGAAAAGCCCAAGGATGTCATGATGCAACAGATAGCCGGTCTTCTTATGGAGAACCTTGTCTTAAAGCTCGATGAAATTTATGATATTTTCAAAAAGACGTATCCATACAGAAATCTTTTTTCTAATGAACTAGACGAAATAATCAATTTTATGGCAGAAAGAAAGCCTCCTTTGCTTAGGTACAGGGAAGGCGCGGTTATGAAGCCACAGCGATCAGGGGCGCTTTTTGAATATTATTTTTCAAACCTTAGCATGATACCCGAAGAGGTTAACTATGTCGTAATAAACGAAGACACAAATGATCCGATAGGACAACTAGATGAAAGCTTTGTTTCAGAATATGGCGAGATCGGGACAAAATTTATACTGGCAGGAAGCGCCTGGATAATAACTAATATAATAAAGGATAAGGTCTATGCAAAGCCTGCAAAAGATCCGCTGGGGGCTATACCTAGCTGGATAGGCGAAGAGATTCCTGTTATAAAAGAAGTAGCCCAAGAAGTGGGGAAGATAAGAGGCGTGCTTGCAGAATTCATTAAAAGCGGAAAAGTGCATGAAGCTATAGAGTACCTTAAAAAAAACTTTCCACTTGACGATGAATCTGCAAACAACGCTCTTACGGAAATAATTTTGCAGGTAAAAAGAGGACTTGAAGTTCCTTCTGATCGCGTTATAACGTTAGAATCTCATGATCCTTATCTAATCATACATACACATTTAGGGCTGCTGGAAAACAGAACATTGGCAAGGATGCTTGCACACCTTATAAGCGAAGAAACGGCAAGACCGGTCAAAGTAAAGAACGATCCATACAGGATAATCCTAGAGGCTCCTGGCACAGATTCTAAACTCCTCGAACGCGTCTTTAGGAGCCTTTCAAATTATGATCTGGAAGATCTTGCTAAGAAGTCTTGCGAAAATACAGGCATATTTAGAAGACGTCTTATACAGGCTGCTCGCAAAATGGGCGTTATAGAGCCAAACACCATGATAACGCTTTCAGAGGCAAAGGTTCTTGCTGAAACGCTAAAGGGTACGCCAGTCTACGAAGAAGCTATGAGAACTCTACTTGAACAAGACCTTAACTGGAAGGCTGTTCACGAACTTATAAGCGACATCATCAAAGGAAACAAAGTCATAGTAAACTTAGGTGAACTGGCCGAACCATCCCCTATTGCAATGATAGGCATAGAGGAGATGGCTAGGCAAGGAGAAGTTATAGATCCTGCAAGGCTAAAGAGGCTTATAATAGAAGGAGGAAAAGCAAGAAGCCTAGGTTGCGTGAAGACAGTTTACTGCTTTTCTTGCGGCGCAATATATACAACACAACCTTATTATCTTGGAGATCCGCCAAGATGCGAACAGTGTGGATCCACAGACATAGCGCTTCTTGATGAGGATGAAGACGTTGCCAGGGAAAGCATTTCCAGAAACAAAAAGTACTTTAATGAAGCAAAAGGCATAATGGAGTTTCTGAAAAAATACGGAAGGCGCGGAGCTATTACCCTTTGCTTCGACATACCAAAAACCATGAGGGAGGAGCTTGCTTCGATCCAAGACGATGACGCATTCTTTTACTCTCTTATGGAAACCGAAAGAAAAAGGTCGCTTTCTTTCCTCAGGCTCAGAAGATCACGGAGCTAAATGTCTGGAATCTCTTGGATAAAGAACGACCTCTCTAATGTTGTTTCTGCCAGTGAGAACCATCATTAGCCTGTCAAAACCCAATCCCCATCCAGAGTGAATTGGCATCCCCCATTTGTAAACTTTAAGGTGCTCTTTGAAACTTTCTGGATCTAAGTTATTTGCCTTTAACCTTTCAACAAGCAGGTCATACTTGTGAATTCTCTGCCCGCCGGAAGCGAGTTCGAGCCCTTTATACATAAGATCAAAAGATTCGCTTAGCTTTTCACCTTTCGGCATTGTATAAAATGGTTTAAGCGATAATGGCCATTCTACTATGAAATAAAATCCTTTATCTTTACCAAATTGGTTTAGGGCATCTGTTGTCAAATCATTTCCAAATTCTACACCAACGCTCTTGCAAACTTCTTCATATGTGTAAATAGGAAAGGTATAATTTGGTTCTTCTAAGCTGTATCCTTTTGATTTTAATGAAGAATAAATGTACTTTATCAGCTCTTCAAGTATTTTCATAACATCCTGTTTTAGCATCATTGCTGACTCGATGTCGACGCTCATGAATTCGTTCAGATGCTTCACAGTATTGGATTTTTCTGCTCTGAAATAATGAGCTATCTCAAATACCCTGCCAAGGGCTAATACGAGCTCCTCTTTATAGAGCTGCGGGCTCTGCGCTAAATAAGCTGGTTTGCCAAAATAATCAACCTTAAACAGCTCAGCTCCCCCTTCTGAGGCCGTTGCTATTATTTTTGGTGTGTCGACCTCAATGAAGCCTTTATGAATTAAAAATTCCCTTATTACATTTAAGACATCAGCTCTCATAAGAAATATTTTTCTTTCTTCTTCATCCCTAAGATCTAGAGGCCTGTTGTTTACCTTTGTCATAAGCTCGCTCTTAACTTTTGATGCGGGGTCTAGAGGGAGAACCTTATCGGCCTCATTCACAATATCAAGCGATTCTACTTGTACTTCAAATGGATTTATTTTTGATTTGCTTTTCACTATTTTACCGCGCAAAACAACATAGCTCTGCCTAGGGATGTTTGAAGCCTTTTCAGCAAGATCCCCTTTTAAAACAGCCTGATAATAACCAAAAGGATCTCCTACTATTAAGAAAGTTATTTTTCCAAGTAATCTTACGTCGTGCACCCAGCCGTGTAACTCTACAGACTTACCCTCATTTTCACCTAGTTCTGACGATTGAACTCTTTTTAGTGAATTTTCCTTTTTCAAACTCAAACACTATCTCATCCCCCGTTATGATCTTAGTTATTTCTTTGACCTTATTTAAATCGATTGGAAGGTTATTAGTTTCCTGACCTGCTATTATTGCTTTTATGTGCCTAGAACCGTCAGGTAGCCACACTATATTTATAGTTAAAAGCCTTATAGGATACATCAAATTCTCCAAAAACTGTCTAGCATCTGAAGTCTGTTCTGTGACCCAGACGTTTCCTAAAGCTTCTTTAAGCTTGGACATAACTTGCTTATTGCTTAGCACCTGCTTTGCCTCCCCTTGGTTAAACAATAGAACATAATCGTCACCAACCCTGTAAGCTCTCTTAAGGGTAAGCTTGTCTAACACTGGAAACTGGTTCAATAATTTTGCTAAAACAAAAGATGCCTTGACGTCAGCTTCTGTAATTTCTCCATTTTTTAATCTATCTTCACATTTCGGGCATAATACACCAACCTTTGCATCAAAAGTGCAGATTGGAAATTTCAAATATCGTTCAAAATGATTAAACATTTAGGGTTTTTAAACATATTCCTTTTATTGATTGATCTTTTTAAAAATTTCATGCAAATAACGCTTTTAAATAAGCAAATCTTTTATCGTAAGGATAAGACGCGGTAAAGTACGGATAGATAGCCAAGATGTCTACACCATTCTTATAAAAGACCTCTGATACGCTTTTTATAAAATCAGGGGTTGGGTTTATTGCTAATACCCCTTTGGCTTGTAAATTATTTATTGACTCTTCTCTTTTTGAATAAAGCCCTGAAATGTCCTCAGCTATCCCTTCTTTCTTAAACAGTTCAAAGTACTGGGGAAATCCTGCATATTTATTAAGCTCATTTACCGCCATATAAGCAGCTGCATCAAAATTCTGCGATACAAAGATTTTATAATATGAGATTACTAAATTATTTTCGCTTTTAAATACAGAAGACACCTTTCTTGCGTGATCGAACGTTGCAAAGTTAAGTATTATTCCATCGCTTATTTCCTTTACCTTTTTCGCCAAACCCTGCCTTAGCGTAGCTACAAACACCTTTGTGTCGGTCGATTTTTTTACTTCAATAATCTTTTCGTTCATGCTGGCTATGGCTGTCACAACATCCTCTTTTACAGAACCCAACCCGACACCCAAGAAAAACCTGCGCTCTGTTATTTCGTTTATTGTCTTTATCTGTCTTATAAGCTCATCTATTTGAAGTTCGTTTATCCTCACAACTCCCGGTCCGGCCATCGCATTTTTGTTCTTTAAAAGTATGGAAAAAGAGACCTGAATCGGATCAACATCCTTGGAAACGTCAGGTATAAAAAAATATTTAGAATTTAGCTCTTCAGCTAGCTTAACGATTTCTGATAGTTTAAAAACCTCTGGTCTTAATGAAAGGCCTAACTTCATTTTAAACTATCTTTATGCTAGGTGTATGTAGCTTGTTGTTTATAGCGACGTTTAGCAAAAGAGGAGTTAAGGACTCGAGGTATTTAGACGTATAGAGTTTACCTGCATAAAACGGCTTTAAACCTTCTATGCTAGAGACTATCTGAGAAACTTCTTCAAAAGTTTCGAGCTCGTCAGCTGCAACAAGCACATCGTAGTCTAACTTGAAGCTTAAATCTGACAGCTTCATCGCGGGGACTGTATGAAAAGCTGAAGCCACCCTTGCACCTCCAAGCGTTGATTTTATAAGTTCTGCAGCTGAAACTTCCTTATCGCCTAGCCTAAAAGGTTCATATGAAAAACCGGCTTTAGTTTTAACCATAGGCACCACAGGGGAAATAAAAAGTTTCCCCTCATAATTTTTTAATGTAAGTAAAAACTGAGGAAGAACTACATAGGGCACACTAATAATTATCCTCTCAGAATTGTCAATAGCCTCTTGATTAGTAAACCCTGTTAATTTTAGGTCAAGCCCAAACTTTTTTCCCTCTTCACGGTATTCTGAAGCCAGCCTTTCAGCTTTTTCCTTTTCGCGCGAACCTATTAAGACTTCGTTGTTTTTCGCTAGCCTCAAAGCAAGGCCTTTTCCGAGATCTCCTGTCCCACCTAATATGGCAATTTTCATTGAATGCTTTTTTCTTTTTTGATTTATAAACTTTTAACCGGACTTCTGCTCTTCTGCGTATATCATGCTGATAATCATAGGCGTGTTGTCACGAGGACACAGCCCAGACTGCTTTAAAACATAATCTCCTTCTTTAAATTCCCTTTTAACTTTGTACCCGCACCTTGGGCATTCTTCCACGCTGTAATACTTAACCTGAGGAGCCCTTTGTCTCATCATTGAGCAACACCAAGAGTGTTTCCAACGCCTATTATAACTGCAGAACCACCCTCTGGCACATTTTTAATTATAACATCTATTACAGCTTGCCTTGCTTTCTTAGCAGCTTCTGCTATATCCCTTGTCATAACTGCTATAGCTTCAAACAAAGATTCCTTTATGATAACCGCGTAGAGCGGTATCATTCTTTCGGTTGCGACCTTCTCTATATTGAATTTTTCTGTTCCTATACCGCCTATGGCTGCGCCAATCCCTACTGCTATATCGCCCGATTGCTCACCTTCCATCTTCAACGCAGCATCTATCATGATTATAGCTGAGGCATCTTTAAAAGGCCCGTCCAGAAGGAACTGTAAGGCCTTGTCCGGGTTACCGACGTTTGCCATCGGCCCTTTGGCCTTTATTATGGCAACCCTTCTGTTGTTTATTACTGTTTCTCCGTATACCGTTTCTTCATCGAGATCGATTTTAGGTTTGTCCTTCAACCACTCAGCAACAACCATGGGCCCTATTGCATCCCCCAAAGGAAGAGATTTTTCAAGTGCTCCCATTGCAGACAGATAAGCGTCTGCTTGCTTCACTATACCCGGCAGCATCATCTGCAACTGAGCCAAAAGGTATATGTTGTCAGGAAACTTTTTTCCTATCAGGTAAAAATGCCTCACAACCTTATATACATATTCTAAAGCTGATGCTATTTCAAGCATGTTTAACACGGCCGTCCTCTCTACTTCGTTTGCGTTTTTCATTATTTCCTTTATTCTAAATTTCATTGTTTCATCCTGAACCCTTATGACGTGCTCTAATTTCTTAACTATGCCCACAGGATCAAGGTTAACAGGAAATATTGTCTGAATTTCTATCATGTTTTCAATAATTTTTTGTCCATCTCCAGATACACCTTTTCTCTGAAGATAGGACATCAAATTAGCTTTTGATTGGTCTGCGTCATACTTAAGTTTAGCAAGATATCTGTTTATGTCTGCTATTATAGCGTAGCTCTGAAGCCTTTGCCCATAAATTATTAAGATTATGTATGGTACCCAAATTATTATCATATATATTATAAATTGTAATGGGGAACTTGGTTCGTAACCAAAGAATAAGTTGAATGGGCTTACGGTCAAATTTTATGCTACGCCACCTTTTTTATGTTGTATCTTTTAACCTCTTCTGGACCATAAACACCAAACGTGCCGTTTTTCCACCTTACTTTTATGTATATCTTTCCCTGAATTTCAACATAATTTACAACTGTACCCTCCACGTTTAAATCTGTTTTTACTCTATCATTTATCTTGAACATATTTAATAGCTCTTTATTCATACTCATACTAAATCTGTGTATGGATTTTTAAAGTTTTGCGCTGATTTGAAATAACTCATATGGCTTCCGCACTAACTTGTACAATGGAAGTTTGTTACTGGTCAAATAAGATTTTTGATAAAATTAACATCAAAAAGCTGTTAAAGTGGCAAA
>DAXX01000065.1:0-1667 GCA_002506605.1 Thaumarchaeota archaeon UBA160 | reverse complement strand
TAATGCTGATTTTTTAAATTTTACAAATGGTTCAGGTTCCATGAAGATGTAACGGAATACCTTTATTGAAAGATAAGGTTATTTTAGCTGTATCTTGCAGTTTTAAGAAAAAATTAAAATAACATATATTGAAACCTTCTACCATGGATTATACCTGTCCTGAGTGCGGAGGACCTCTATTTTATGAAGTTCCTACAAAAATGTACGTGTGCAAAAAGTGTGGTCTCTACCTAACAAAACAACAACTTATTGATCTCCTAGAAAAGAAAAAGGAAAAGCCCAGACTAGATGCAAAAAAGGAATATTTGAACTGGTGGCTCAGTGAGAAGAAGAGACCTTAATTCCCTTTACAGCTTCAGATATCCTTCTTAACAGTTCCTGTTTTTTCATCTTCTTTTCAACTTGAAAATAGTAAGTTTGTTTCCAATGCCTTTTTGGATGTCTTGCCGGATGAACCTCATATTTTAAGCCTAGCCTTTTTAAGCCTTCCTCTATGCTTTCTAGCCTGGGTGTTGATATTGCAAGGGACTTAGGTACTTTCCTACCCTGTTTTCTGCTTATGTTTGAATCAAAGTAATCGAGCCAAATTACCTGTTTGTCTTTTTCTTTCATTTTTCTAACTTCTTTAGAAGATTTAACCTTCTTATTATGTTGGGATGGGTTGATAACAATTCTTCTATTCTCTCAAGCGTGCTCATTCTTCTTGATGAAACATACTCTATCGCTTCATCCATTGAAAGGTTCCTGAGGTCCTCAGGGTTTAGGGCTGATGGATCAATTATGAAAAGCGCTCTGGTAATTGAAGCTTTCTTTGCCTCTCTGGGCTTTCTGCTATGTACAATATAAGAATATATGTAAAGCTTTGCCAAGGCACTCCTTAATTTTTTAGCGCCGTCATCCACTACTTGCGTAGCGTGAAGATCGGCATAAGTTTCTCTGCTCCTGCTGAAGGCTAGGACAAAGAGGTTCAGCACTAAATAACCTATGAAAGATAATAAGCCAACTATTGCAAGAATGTTTGCATTATTTCTCTGGTCAAAGAAAGAGCTCAGCATGAAAGTGTACGCTATGTAATAAAGTATTGCAGGTAGTACAGAAACAAAAAGCATTACCTGGACGTCCCGGTGCTTAATATGTCCCAGTTCATGACCTAAAACTGCTTCTATTTCTTGAGGGCTTAATATTTTTAGAATGCCTTTGGTTACAGCCACCCTGTTTCCTGTCAAAGGAGAACCGTATGCAAAAGCATTTGGCAAATCTATGTCAGCTATCATCAATTTGGGTTCCTTGATTCCTGCTCTTTCAGATATTCTGCGGATAGCTTCTCTTATTTCCTGAAACTCTCCTGGCTTAGCTTCTTTTACATGATAGATCGCATCGATTAGCTTAGGTCCATAAAGCCATTCTATTACGTTGATTACTGCAACAAATCCCGTTATTATAAATATGTTCGTTATTCCAATTAACGCAAATATAGCCCCAATAAATAACGCTGTGAAACCCACTATTAAAACCAACGTTAAATACATAGAAAGCCTGAATTTGAATAATCCTAAATCCATCATGAAGGGTATATTAAAAGTATATTTAAGGTTTTTTGTTTAATTTGCGGATGCTGGTCAAATAAGATTCTTAGTAAAAATGTAAAAATTAAGGTGCGGATCGCT
>DAXX01000006.1:26122-31515 GCA_002506605.1 Thaumarchaeota archaeon UBA160 | reverse complement strand
TAATTTTTAGAAATTCCCTATAGTATAAAGGTAATGACATCTTAACATAAGTAATTTTAAATTTAAATATTCTACAAAAATTAGTTTTAACATTGAACAAGCTCAAAGTTTTTACCTTAGTTTTAATAGTTTTAATTTTAATTTCCATAATGTTTTCTACATTTTATTTTTACAATTCCTGCCCGCGTTACAAAAACATCAAGCTTTATTATGCTTATATCACAAAAGACTATATTAATGGATCTTATATTAATTACACAGAATATTGGGTTTATAATCTTAAAGGAATGCACAATGGGATTTTAAGAATTATAGCATATAAAGCTTTGAGAAGTTATGTAATAGTTATTAATACATCGAATATGCTCGTTTTAGGGAGTTATTATTATAATCCGCCTTATTATAATATAACTTTTGGTAGTCCAATATTTTATGAACCCTTGATTTTATTTAAAAAATATAAAGTTGGACAGATTGTTTATTTATTAAACGGTTTAAAGTTTAATGTTACAAAAAATGCTAATAATGAAGAAGTTCTAAGCTATTCAAACTTTAGTATATCAAATATCGGTAAAAATTATATGTTTTATACTTTTCAATATAGAACAAGTGATGGATATTTAGTAAACGCAACTTTAATTAACGAATATTTAAACAACAAAACAAAAATAATTTTAAATAATCAAATAATATTGCTTAAGATTAAATGTCATGCATTTTTTCCTAACATAAGTGCTCCAATTTTAATCTTATCAAATTCATGCCTTTCAAATGATCCTACTATTTGTCCTTTGTACATGACAATTATTCTATCGCTAACGCTAACTAACTCATCTAAATCTTCTGAACTTAACAATATTCCTACACCTGAGTTCCTCATATTAACTAAAGCCTGTCTTACCATTTGAGTTGCTGATACATCTAGCCCGGACGTTGGATTTACAGCAAGGATATATTTTGAAGATCTTAGCATTTCCCTTCCAACTATAAATTTTTGAAGATTGCCGCCAGAAAGTTGCTTAGCCAACACCTCTTCTGACTTTGCAACTACTTCGAATGACTTTATTATTTTTCTTGCAAAATTTCTCATCTCTTGTTCATTTATTATTGAATGTTTTATATATGGCTCAGACCAATGATCGTGAAGAATGCTATTATAATAAAGAGCTAACCCTGCTGCTACACCTCTCGTTAATCTTTCTGCTGGTATAAAACTCAAGCCCATTTCTATTCTGTTTTTGACTGGTTTATTTTGAATTTCTTTTCCATCTAAAATAATCTTTCCACTGTTCTGTTTTATGAGACCAAATATAATATCTATAAGCTCTTTTTCTCCATTTCCTGCAACTGCTGCTATTCCAAGTATTTCTCCTCTTTTGAGTTCAAAAGTTACATCTTTAATTATAGGAACATTACCTTTTCCATAGAGGGTCAAACCTTCAACCCTTAAGGAACCTTCAACCTTTATTTGTTCTCTCGAAAAATCATTAAAGCTAACAGATTTTCCGATCATAGCTTCAACTAACGCTTCTTGAGTAGTTTCGCTAGTAAGCCCTTTATAAGTCACTTTTCCTTTTCTTAGCACTGTAATTCTATCAGATATTTGGAAAACTTCGTAGAGCTTATGTGTAATTATTACAACACTCTTTCCCTCCTTAACTAGATCTCTAATACTTCTGAAAAGCTCATCGACTTCCTGAGGCGTTAAAGCGCTTGTAGGTTCATCTAAAATAAGTACATTTGCCCCTCTAAAAAGGAGCTTAAGTATTTCGACCCTTTGCATCTCGCCCACGCTCATCTCTTCTATTCTTTTTTCAGGGTCAACTAAAAGTCCATACTTTTTCATTATTTCTTCTAATTTTTTCTTTACTTTCTCCAAGTTTAGATTTATTTTTAGCTCATTTAATCCTATAGATATGTTTTCTAGAACGTTAAAATAAGGTATTAAAGAAAAATGCTGATGAACCATTCCTATTCCGAACTTCTGTGCATATAATGGATTTTTAATATTGACCTTTTTCCCATAAATATATATATTGCCACTATCTGGCTTATATAATCCATAAAGTATATTCATAAGAGTAGTCTTTCCAGCCCCGTTTTCTCCAAGTAGCGCGTGTACTTCATTTGGATAAATCTCGAAATTTATTCCATCATTTGCAACTACATTTGGAAAAACTTTAACGATGTTTTCCATCCTAATTATAGGCTCTTTTGTGTTCATTTTATTCACCTTTTATATAAGGAATAGCAAGAGATGCTGGTGGCTTTGCTCTAGTTCCAATTACAAGAATCATTATCAGTGTTACAATGTATGGTAACATTTGATAAAATTCATATGGGATCTTTGGATAAAGATCTTCCATCATAAAATAGAAAACATATACGGCTCCAAATATAAGAGTCCCAACAAAAACCCTGTAAGGTTTCCATTTACCAAAATAAACTAGCGCTACAGCTATGAATCCCATTCCAGCGGTTATATCAAAATAAAAAGAACCAACTATACCAAGAGTAATATATGCTCCACCTATTCCTGCCATAAAGCCGCCAAAAAGAACAGCAGCATATCTATAAAGATATGGATTAACTCCCATAATCTCGGCAACCCTTGGGTCATGACCAACAGTTCTTAAGTTTAAACCTTGCTTTGTATGATTGAGAAAATAGTCAACCGCTATAAGGGCACCTATTAAAATATAAACCAATGGATCTTCTCCAAATATGAACCTTCCGAAAAATGGAATGTTTGTAAGATAAGGTATATAAATATGAGGTAAAGTTGGCACAGTTGGAGGTGAAGAGGATAATCCAAATGTCGCTGCGTATAGAACACCTGATAGCCCCCATCCAACAAACCAAATTGCAGTTCCTATGACTGTTTGATCAAGCTTCATAGATATTACTAAGATTCCATGGATAGCTCCAAAGATTAATCCAACAAATCCAGCAACGAGAAAAGCTAAAACTGGGTTATGATAGAAAAAATCTACTAAAAGCGCTGTTATAGCTCCCATTAACATTATACCTTCAACTCCTAAGTTTAGAATACCTGCTGACTGGTCTACTGTCTCACCTAGTGCAGAAGCAAAAATAGGCATAGCCCTTGGTATCATTCCGATTAATATGGTTTCAATAATTAGTATAATTAGCGCGACGTTCATCTTTTCCACCTTTTTATAAGTTTAGGTAAATCAAACATTATTCCTATTATAGAAAAAATCATAATTAAACCGTAAATAGTTATAACTACATCTATAGGAATGCTGTAAATTGCTTCCATAACAAAAGCACCATTTAGTATTCCTCCCAAAAATATAGAAGCAAAAATTATTCCTATAGGGTTTAAAGAAGACATTAGCGCAACAGGTATTCCAACATAGCCGAAGCTTGTGGAAATATCGCTAAAAAACTGTGGTATCAGTGTTGAAGTGATCCCATAAACATACACCATGCCAGCGATGCCTGATATGCCACCACTAATTATCATAGAAAGAAATATTTGGCGCTTTATGTTGATGCCTGAATACGAAGCAACTTGTTCGCCTTCTCCTATAAGCTTTAACTCATAACCAAACTCAGTATATTTTAAAATCCAATAAAATATTATTGCCAACGCAAGCCCGATTAAAAATCCTGTTGAAATTTGTGTTCCTGGAATCAAAGGAAGCATATCTTGAGCTGGTATTGGAGCTGAACTGGGAGCCCCAACGAGCCTCGCCTGAGCTCCTTGCATAGGTCCAGAAACGAGCCAAAGAAGCAGATACACGGCAACAAAATTCATCATAAGAGTAGTAATTATTTCATTTGCACCACTATAAAGTTTCATGACAGTTGGAGGAATAGCCCATATGGCGCCACCAATAAAAGCAAAAAACATGGCTATAATAATATCCGCTAAAGGAGGTACGCATTTACTTAATAATAATCCTATCCATGTCGCAAAAATTTCTCCTAAAATAAACTGACCTTGAGCTCCTATGTTCCAAAATTTAGCTGTAAAAGGTACACTAAGCCCCACAGCTATTATTAAAAGAGGTATTGTCATTCTTAGGGTGTTATACCATCCATAAACCGTTCCAAAACCTTCATAAAGTAATGTTGCCAATCCTATAAATGGAGAAAGTCTAAATAAAATAAAAAATGCAGAACTCACAAGAAGTCCTAGAATCATAAAAAATATTATTTGAGATAATTTTATAATATTCATTTTTTTAAGATACTTTAAGTTAAACTGCTATAAGGAGGAGTAACGGGGGACCATACTAAAGTTCCGTTCGGCAACTCTTTGTAGACCTGTATTTTATATTCTTTACATGCAGTAAGCAGATTCATGATTATTGTGCTTATGTTTGATGGAACTTTTGGAGAAAGGTACAGAGTTATACCTCCATTTGCAAACGTTGCATAAAATGGTTTTAATGGAAACGTGTGATTGGTGCTCCAATAGTTAAAAGCTTCTAAGAAAACTGGCTCCCATGTGAATACAACCCCTCCCATGGTTTGATTAGGAGCTAAAGAACTGGCATTTCCTTCATCAAATAGAAATGGTACATTATACTCCTCTGCAGCAGCGGCTACACCCTCCGTTATTCCATCACCGCTGCAAAATAGAACATCTGCTCCTTCAGATATTGCTGTCGTTGCTGCAGCTTTTGCCGCAGCTGGGTCATCAAAATTTCCAACAAATATGTTAATTACTGAAACGTTTTTATCAAAATTTTGATTTGCATATTTAACTCCTAAGAGGAATCCTTGAGTTATCCATGTTATATCTCCAACATTTTCGCCTCCTATTATAGCCACTTTACCTGTATGATCTAAGAGAGCAGCTAGAACACCCATAATGAAACCCAACTGTCCCCCTCTTTCAACGACTACACCTACATTTCCACCAGGTGTATAACCATCTAGTACTAAGAAAGCTGTATTTTTGTAGGTGTTATTTATATCATCAACCGGAACTTGCCCTTGGTATCCAGCATATATTATAAAATTGTAACCTTCCTGAGAGTAAGTCTGCAGGGCCGGTAATATATCACTCGTAGTATATGCACCTGTTGTATAAGAGAATATTGCTGTACGCCCCGTCGAATTTAAATATTGGGCCATCTGTAATGCTGCCAAGTAGCTTGCTTGATTCCAAGAAAGATCATTAACAGGTCCTGGCAGTATTACCGCTATTTTAACGACTTGTTTCTGAGCCTTTTTAGTTAAAGATGAATAATAATAGTAATAGCCTCCTACAACAGCAATTACAATAATCACAACGACAATTACTGCACCCAAAGTCCGGCTTATAGATCTATATCTATTCATGTGTTAAAGTATAATAATATCTCATATTTAAATTTTATTTTTAGAAATATAATGTTGTGTTGAATAATTATTAA
>DAXX01000006.1:15636-26090 GCA_002506605.1 Thaumarchaeota archaeon UBA160 | reverse complement strand
TTTTGAATTATTCAACACAGCAGAAATATAAGATCAAAATTTGATAATTGGATAAACTTTCGTAACAAAATTAATCTAAATTTATTATATTTCTTTTTATGAAGCCTAACCAAAAAACTAGAGTACTATGTTAAAAAACTTAAAAACTATTAAAAATACTTGTTTTTAAATACCAAAATTTAAACAAACTATAGTCGTTTTAAATCTTTTAACAGCTTTTTTGCTTCGGCAGGAATGTGTTTTTTATTAACAATGGTTAAAACTCTGTCAAAAAAGCTCAGTTTAAAGTTTACGCCACAAGCGCTTGGATGACCTCCACCGTTATATTTTAACGCTAAATTTAATAAATTTACCTTTCCATCGCCATAAAGCACACCTGAGGTATGAGTGTATAGAATAAAGGTTATGTCAACTCCTTTCTGCTGGAGCTTTTTTGCCAGCAATGACCCAATAAGCCTCTTCCCCCTAAGATCAATTATAGCTATCTTTAATCCTGAAGTTGAATTGAATATATTAGCGTTATTAACCAAATCATCAATTATCTTATTTTCTTCTTCAACCTGTCTTTTCCATGTTTCTACTTTTTCGTTATAGAAAACGCCCTTAGAGAACATGTTTATAAGCTCAAGCCTTTCTCTGTTATTTCTCGTTCCTATTTTATATGCAAGGGTAAGTTCAAGTTCATTTCTGTTGCTGTCACCGTCATCTGCTATTTCAGCTATCTTTTTTGCTATTTCATCATTCTGTAAAAAAGTTCTGTAAAGTATAGATGCTGCGCTTGGAGATTTTTCAAGTATCAGCTTTACGTATTGTGAAATTTTTTTATCGCCCTCAACCCATTCATGATGATCTATCCAGATTACTTCACAGCCAGAACCTTTAAGCCTTTGAATTTCCTTTTCAATCATCTCATAATCTGAATGATTTAATGCAACGTCAACTATTCCGAGCATATCACAACCTTTAATTTTTCGCAAAGTGTTATAAAGCGTCCTAGGCCCTGCGAACATTATTTTTAAGTCGTTCCCAAAAGCTCTTTTAGCTATGGCTCCAGAACATACTCCATCAAGATCAGTATGAACAACAAATATTTTTCTTGAATTTCCCTGCATCGAACTTTTAAAATAAAGCTTTTATTCAAATATAAGTTTTTATAATAAAATTAAAATTTTTATTGCTTTATAGATTTGTAAACTTTCTCAAAAGTAATTGGAAGGCTGTTCACGCCGTTGCCAACAGCGTTCATCAAAGCGTTTCTAACAGCAGGTGCTGGGAGAACAATAGGCGGTTCAGCAATTATTTTAGCCCCGAACGGCCCCATGCTTCCTGATTTTTCTATTATGAATACCTGGATATTTTCTGGTATATCCATGCTTGTGGGTATATAATAATCTTTAAGATTAGGATTAACGACGTAACCATCTTTATGAACAAGCTCTTCCATCATTGCATACCCTAAGCCTTGTACAGTTCCTCCAAGGATCTGTCCTTTCACGCTCTTTGGATTTATTGCTTTTCCCACGTCAAAAGCCACATAATAATTGAGAACCTTATAAATGCCTGTCTCTGTATCTACTTCCACTTCAGCAACTGCAGCTCCGAAAGTGTACTGATTATATGGCGAACCTAAGCCAGTTTCTTCATCCCATTTGCATGATGGCGCCATATAGTACCCAAGCGTATTCAGTTCTATGTTTGCATCATAAGCTTCCCTTACAATCTCTTCCCAAGAAACGCTCTTACTTTCATTACCTTTACAGAAAGCATAGCCATCAATTAACAGAACCTCATCAACTTTGCAATTAAGCATTTTGGATGCTACTGGCATGATCTTCTGTTTTAGTTTTAACGCAGCATCCCTGGCCGCATTTCCTCCTATTGCTATAACTCTAGAAGCAACAGTGGGACCAGTTTCGTGATGAATAAGCGTATTAGGTCTATCTATTGTAAAATACTCTATAGGAACGCCAAGCACGCTAGCTGCTATCTGAGCTAATCCAGATATAGCTCCAGTTCCAAACTCTGTCAATCCTGTTCCTAAATGAATCTTTCCATTCCTTTCAACTGAAAGGTGTACATAGGCATAATCGTTCCCTTCTGGACCCAAAGCGTTACCGTGATGCAGCATTGCTATTCCTATGCCTCTTTTAACTCTTCCGTTCTGCTTTTCATAAAGCTTCCTTTTGTTACGATAATCGCTTGCATTTATTACCGCGTTAAGACATTCAGGCAATCCGCAGCTTTCGTCCATGAGCTGTCCTGTGCTGGTTCTAGATCCAGGCCTAAGCATGTTTATGAGTCTAAGGTCCAAAGGATCCATGTTGAGCTTTTTAGCAATTTCATCCATCTGAGACTCAGCCGCAAATATAGCTTGAGGGGCTCCGAAGCCCCTAAAGCTACCTGTATATGTGTTGTTTGTATATACCTTGTAACCGTCATTCCAAACGTTAGGTATTTCATATGGGCCGTTAGCGTGGAACGTAGCTCTAACTATAACGAGAACGCCTAATGACGCATATGCTCCGCCATCTAGAACTATCTGAACCTTTGAAGCGGTAAGCTTTCCGTTAGCTTTAACGCCTGTCTTATGAGTTATTATAGCAGGATGCCTTTTTGTATGAGCCCTCATGGATTCTTCTCTTGACATGCTCATAAGCACAGGCTTTCCTGTTTTTAGGGCTCCTAGAGCAGCTATAGAAGCAACATCATAAGGAGGCTCATCTGATTTAGGCCCAAAAGCGCCTCCGGTCACCGCCTGAATTACTTCAATTTTCTCAAGAGGCCAGCCAAGAACCTTTGCAACTGCTGCCTGAACGTGGTGAGGAGTCTGCATTGAACCAATTATCAGCATTTTGTCACCCCGCATAAGGGCAAAAGCTGTTTCTGTTTCAAGCGGTACAGCATCTTGATGTTGAGTTCTAAATGTGTTTTCTATTATGTAATCCGCTTCCTGAAAGCCTTTTTCAACATCGCCTTTTCTGACCTTTACATGCTTTATTATGTTACCATCTTCATGTATCTTTGGAGCATCATCTTTCATTGCTTCTAAAGGATCAAAAACGGCTTTCAAAGGTTCATAATCAACTTCAACTAGCTTAGCGGCTTCTTCAGCCCTATTTGCTTTTTCAGCTATAACAGCAGCTACAATGTCACCGGTAGACCTCACTTTATTAAAAGCAAAAAGAGGTCTGTCTGGTATAATCGTTGACGATTCATTCAATCCAGGAACATCTTTGTGCGTTAATACATATCTTACTCCTGGATAATTGAGAGCCTTTGCGATAGAAATTCCCTTTATAAGAGCGTGTGGATACTTTGAAAGCACAAGCCTTGCATACAGCGTATTTCTCGGTATCAGGTCGTTTGTGTAAATTGGAGATCCCAGTATTTTCTCAAGATCATCAAGCCTTTTGAGCTCTTTACCTATATAAAGAAGCTCCCCTTTTTCGGCTTTCTTTTGAATTTCACTTAAAAATTCTTCAGCTGTCTGCGAACTCATTATTCTCGCCCCGCATCATAAATGGCATCTATTATATCATAATAACCGGTACATCTGCATAACGTCCCGCTTATGGCTTCTTTTATCTCCTGCTTGCTTGGTTGCTTCTTTTTGCTTAACAGATGCCAGCCAATAATCTCCATAGCTGGAGTGCAAAATCCGCATTGGGCTGCCTGATGGCTCCTGAAATTGTCTTGTATCTTTTTCATTAACGGATCGCTGTTCAAACCCTCCAGCGTTACTACTTTGCGATTATTTGCCTGAAAAGCCGGTACCAAACAGGAAAGCACAGGCTTTCCATCCAACAAAACTGTACAAAGCCCGCAATCGCCGGTTCCACAAGCTTCTTTTACTGATTTAAAACCAAAATCATCCCTTAAAACGTCCAGAAGCCTATCGTCAGGGTCAACTAGCACTTCCCTTTCTATTCCGTTAACGTTAATTTTAACTAACATCTGAGCCATCTACTTAGCACCCCCTATTCTTTTAAGCAAGCGCTCTAACATGGTAAGAAGCAAAGCTTTTCTGTAAAAAGCTGAAGCCCTTATATCATCTGTAAGTACCAACTCATCTGAGAACATCTTTTTCGCTCCGTTTAACGTTTGTTCATCGAGCTTTTTTCCTTTTAAAAATTCTTCTGTAGCCTTTGCTCTTTCAGGTATTTTTCCCTTTACCCTGTTAGCCGCTATCCTCACATCCTCTATTCTGTTTTCTAAGATTTTTCCTACTACAGCAAGGTTTACAAGGTTTATTATTAATATGTTCCTCCTGCCTATTTTTTCAAAAGCTGATCTGTAACCCAAACCGGGATCTTCAAATGAGATTTCAGTTACTATCTCATTCGCTCTCCTGTTTATCTTTCTTTTCCCGATTACAAACTTTTCAATATTCATGTACCTTTCTCCGTCTACACTAGATAGCTTCACTTTTGCGTTCAAAGCCAAAAAAAGCGGTATAAAATCTTCGCTGCTTGAAGCTGCGCAGACGTTGCCTCCAACTGTGGCCATATTTCTTATCTGAGGGCTTCCAAATTTAGATATAAGATCTTTAAAGGCTGAAAATCTGTCCTCATTTAAGAAGCTTTCTTGCTCGAGCTGAGAAACTGTAACCAGAGCGCCAATCTTTATCGTGTTGCCTTCTTTTTTTACATAAGAAAGCTCGCTAGTTAAGCCAGATATGTCGAGTATCTTTTTTGGGCTAACTTCACCATTCCTTATCCTAGGCCATAGGTCTGTAGCGTTGGCCATTATCACTGAATCGGGGTTTTCGTTAAGAATCTTTAACGATTCTTTTAAGCTTGATGGTTGAAAAATGACCATTTCACTTCTGTTTAATAAGGGCTGCTCCATCACGAGCTCTTTATTTTTTATTTTTATATATTTTTTGTTTTGAAATTTTTAAATAAATTTCTTTCTCTCGTTAACTGCATGATGCTATTGCTCTATTATCATCTTAATAAGCATACTGAGTTGGCTCTTAGCAAAAGGTAGGCACTGGCTGTACAGGCAAAATCCTGAAAGGAAAGCTGAATGTCTTTGAATTACAGCACGAAGCGCTTGTATAGCCAAAGGCAAAAGCTGTCATGTAACACGCATCAATTATGGTGTTTTATTTCAGCTTTATCTGATAAGATCGCTTGAAAATCTCTTTAATGAATGAAAAAAGATGTTCGTCTTTGCATGAACCATGCTGATCTGCGATACCCTTTTAAAGTTCCACCGCAATGCATCTTTTATGCCAGAGCGTATTAGCGCTCGAGCTTTGCCGAGCAGCTTTTATAGAAACTAAATATATCTATTCTGCAAAAAAGTTGAAGATCAATTGGTGTTTGATCCTCCTCCTACTGGGGGTATTATCATCACAAGATCGCCATCTTTAAGATGGACCTTATCATAATCTTCTCTTTTTATATACTTGTTGTTTACATAAATCAAAAGGTGCTCGTGAAATCTTTCACTGTTATCAAGCATAGCTCTTTTTGCTCTTTCCCCATATTTGTTTATTAACATGTCAAGCAAGTCCACCAAATCCTCAGCCTGCGCTTCTGTTTCATGCGAACCAATTATATCTATAAGCTCATAAAAAACTCTCAGCTTAATCTTAGCCATAAAACAGATTTTTAAAAATTTTATTTTATGTTTTCTAGTAATTTTTTGACTCCACCGTCAAGATGAACTTCTGCTCTTGCACGGCTTTCTTCAACATAGACAAGCACTGGCGCTTTTACTATGTAACCGAAATTCTCAAAGATCAGTTTTCTGCCTCCATAAGTTTCTTTGCTCATTGAAACTGCTATATCAGCTATGTCAACATTAAACCTTTGAAGCAAACTAATTATAGCTTCCATTGTGCCTCCTGTCGATACTGCATCATCAACGAGGAGAACCCTCTCGCCTTCAGTTACTCCATATACATAATATGTGCCCTTCTCATAGCCTGAAGCGTATTCGGCATAACCCAGAGGTTCACCTCCGAGATTTCTTTTTCTTATTATAGCCATAGGTTTTCCCTTTCTTTCAGCGACCAACGTAGCGATCGGCAAACCAAAGCTTTCGGGCACAAGCACCTTATCAAAATCATCTCTAGTTACGCTGTCTATAACGTCAGCGATAAAAGACATGACCCTAGGAGATGGCGGCGGAACGTTTTCAGTTATTGGATTTAAGACAAATCTGTAGATTTCCTTATTCTGATCTCTTACCCATTTCTTATCTATAAGTTCAGCGTTTTCAAAATACGTTTTTATTTCTTGTATAATATCCTCAAATTTTTTATAACCTTCAAGTGATCTGTAAAAGCAAGAATAATTACCAGTGTGGCATGCTGGACCTGCGGGTTCAGCTTGATATATTAAGCTGTCCCCATCGCAATCTATTAGTATCTTTCTAACTTTCTGAACATTTCCTGAAGTTTCGCCTTTTAACCAGAGCTTTTTCCTAGATCTAGAATAAAAGTGAGCCAGCCCTGTTTTTATAGTAAGTTCTATGGCTTCTCTGTTCGCGTAAGCCTGCATAAGTATTTTTCCTGTGTTCCAGTCCTGAACAATTACAGGGACAAGCCCTTTTTCGTCAAATTTTATATCATCAACCTTAAGCTCTATCATATCCTTACAACAACCCCCATACTTTTAAGGTATTTTTTTAAGTCAGCTATTGAAATCTCATTAAAGTGAAAAACTGAGGCAGCTAAAGCAGCGTCGGCCTTAGCCCTTACGAAAACCTCATAGAAATGCTCAGGCGTTCCTCCACCTCCGCTAGCTATTACCGGCACGCTTACAGCGTTGGAGATCATTTTAGTGAGCTCGATATCATAACCTAGCTTTGTGCCGTCCCTG
Organism: Thaumarchaeota archaeon UBA160; assembly: GCA_002506605.1. Lineage (GTDB taxonomy): Archaea > Thermoproteota > Nitrososphaeria > Conexivisphaerales > UBA164 > CAYFFZ01. Next base: position 19,257 of record DAXX01000006.1, on the reverse strand, counting down.
TCTATTGATGTTACAAGCAGTTCTCCAGCCCCTAGCTTTACCGCTTTTTGCGCCCATTCTTTTGCTCTTAATCCTGTCTTTATCCTTCCTCCTTTTATGTAAACATAGTAATCACCATTTTCTTTTTTTGCATCTATCGAGACAACTACGCTCTGAGAACCATAGACTTCTGCTATCTCAGTGATCAGCTCAGGTTTAAGAACGGCATGCGTATTTATAGAAACCTTATCTGCACCGTTCCACAAAAGCTCGCGAGCATCTTCAAGGCTGGCTATACCTCCTCCAACAGTAAAAGGAATGTCAAGTTTTGAGGCTACTTCTTTTACTTTTTCCAGCATTATTTTTCTTCCTTCAAATGACGCTGAAATATCAAGAAAGACTATTTCGTCCGCGCCAGAATCCCGATACATTTCAGCAAGCTCAACAGGATCTCCAGCAGTTATCAGGTTCGTGAATGACTTTCCCTTTACAACAACTCCCTTGTCAACGTCGAGGCACGGAATTATCCTTTTTGCTAACATTAGATACCACCTAAAAGATTTTCGTACAGATCTTTTCCTATTATGCAACCCATGTACCCAAGTTCTTTTATTTCATTTATTTCTTTTAAGAGAACGCCCCCAGCAAGTATTATCTTATTTCTCATTTCATAAGGAATTTTCTTTGCAAGGTCCCTGTCAAAGCCGCTCATGTTGCCGTCCCTTTTTATAGAAGTTACTATGAACTCTTCAAAGCCCATCTCATCGAATTTTTTCAGAGCCTCATAAAGGGTTAAATCAGATACCTTTTTCCACCCTTCATAAGCAACATTTTCACCTTTAACGTCTAAAGATATTGCAAGCCTGTCTTTATACGGCAATAAAATTTCAGGTCTAGTAAGAGCCAACGTGCTGACAACAACTTTATCAGCACCTTTTTTTAAATACTTAGTTATGCTTTCAACATCCCTTATGCCACCAGCAACCTGCTTGTAACCTTCTTCCTTAAGCAAAGCTAAAATAAGCTCTGAATTATTGCCATAACCTAGAGCTGCATCTAGGTCTACTATATGAAAATTTACAAAACCATACATATAAAGACGCCTCATCGTATCTTCTGGATCCATTGAATAGACCTTAGCCATTTCAGGCTTTCCTTCTTTAAGCCTTACAACCTTGCCTGACATTATATCAATAGAGGCTAAAACCTTCATCTTTTGATCACCGTAAAGACATTTTCAAGCACCTTTCTTCCTGCCTTTCCCGATTTTTCAGGATGGAACTGTAGACCAAAAAAGTTCCCATCTATAACCACTGCTGGTATTTTGTTTCCGCCGTTTTCAGCAAAAGCATAAACCAATCTTTCATCGTATGGAACCTGATAAGAGTGCGCATAATAGAACCATTCGCCTTCAATATCTTTTGGAAAAAAGACGTTTTCTTTAACAAATTTTGTATAGGACCAGCCCATGTGAGGAACTTTCCCTTTTTTAATTTTAGTAACCTTGCCTTTTAACGCTCCTAGACCTTCGCCTTCCCCTTCTTCGCTTTCCTCATAAAACATGTGAAGGCCTAAGCATATTCCGAGAACCAGTGTGCCCCTTTCGGCTAAATTTAATATTTTTTCCCTGCTTTTTTTAATTGACTTTGACGCCTGAGAAAAGTTGCCAACCCCTGGCAAAACCAGAATGTTAAGGTTTTCTGATTCTTCTAGCTCTTCCACAACTTTTGTGTCATCGTTTAACTTTTTGATAGCGCTGAAAATGCTGTAAAGGTTGCTTGCTCCGTAATTGTAAATCCTTATTTTCATAAAGATCCCTTAACGGACATGCTTCTCTTTGAGGGCTGAACAGCTTGTTTTAAAGATAGTCCGAACGACTTGAAAGCGGCCTCAGCTATGTGGTGCGGATCCTTACCATTAAGCTGGTACATATGTAGAGTCATAGGCGTGCTAAAGGCTAGAGATCGGAAAAAGTGTTCAACCAGTGATGGTTCAAACTCCTGGTTGCTCACAAGTTTGAGGTTATAACTGAAATATGGTCTCCTGACCATGTCAAGCGAGCAAACAATAAGCGCTTCATCCATAGGTATGGTTGCGTACCCATACCTCATGATAGAGTCTCTTTCAACTGCTTTGTCCAGAGCATAACCTAAAGTTATTGCAACATCTTCAATTATATGATGCGGCAGATCGCCTTTTGCTTCTATGTATAGATCTGTGCTGCTAAACTCCGCTAGAGTAAAGAGCATATGTTTAAAAAAAGGATAATCGATTTTAATCTCGGCTTCGCCGTTGCCATCTAAATTAATCTCAACAGTTACCTGAGTTTCTTTTGTTTCCCTGCTGACCTTTGCTCTACGCAATGCCGATCTCCTCCAGAGGCATTATGGAAGAAGGTTTGTGCACGACCAATCCTTGCGCGTACTTTCTTAACACTGGTAGCACTTTTAATAACTGATCTTCATCTATGACTGTGTTCACTGCATACCAGCCTTCCTTTGAAAGTTTTGAAACAGTTGGCGACTTTAACGCTGGCAGCTCCTTTAACAGTTCTTGTAAATTTTCCTGGTTAACGTTGATGAAAATATGGAGCTTTTTCCTCGCTTCTACTACCCCTTTAAGAAGAGCCACAACGTCCAGTATCTTTTCTTTTTTTAACTGATCCTCCATCGAACGGTTATTTGCTATGAGCACAGCGCTTGACCTCATGACTTCTGCTATTTCAACTAGCCCATTTTCTTTTAATGTCGTGCCTGTCTCTGTTACATCTACTACAAGGTCAGCTTCTTCAGGAGGTTTAGCTTCAGTGGCGCCGAATGAAAGGTAAACCTCCACGTTATGATTTTCCCCAAACGTATACCAGGGTGTTATAACAGTAGGTCTGCTTTGTCCGTAAATATCCTTGTATGCTTTGAGGTTTAAGAAAAAAGAGGAGGTTATGTTTGGATATTCTGTGGCTATGCGGAGTTTTCTTCCATCTTTTTTAAAATCGATCAAAAGCTTGTTTGGATCTTTGTTAAGTTCTGGAGGTCCTGCAAGCACAAGTCTAACCTTTCCATATTCGAGGTCCGCAAGCTTCTGTACTTTAGCCCCTGTTTCTTCTAGCCAATCCAGCCCAGTTATTCCTATATCATACAGTCCTTGTTCAACGTACTTAGGTATTTCCTGCGGCCTGAGGATCTTTATCATTATTGAGTCGTCATTTACGGCAGGCCTGTAGCTTCTCTCGTTTCCCCTTATTTTAAGTACCGAAGAATTTATGAGAGAAATAGTGTCCTCTTCTAAAGAACCTTTCGGAATGGCCCATCTTAACTTTTTATTTTGTATTATGAACTGACATCATAACAAACCATTTTTACAGCATTTTTAAACTTTTCTCAAAGAAAGACCTTACTATCTTTTCGCCCTGCGTTTTTGATCTTTCTGGATGAAACATTAAAGCTAGAGATTTTTTGAACTCAAATGCCTCTATTCCGAATTGACTAAAACCAACAGCAGAGCTCAGAGGGTTTAACCTGCCTATGTTTAGGTGTCTCGATACATAAAAAAGATATTTTCCATCTTCAATGTATCTAGAATTTTTGAAATCAATGCTGATCTGCCCTTTTAAAAAATAGCTGCTGGCCCTTAGAGTGCCTCCTA
>DAXX01000006.1:0-15608 GCA_002506605.1 Thaumarchaeota archaeon UBA160 | reverse complement strand
CATTTCTTATTAACCTGAACGTGTCTTTTAGCGTGACTTGGTTCCTTGACGACCTTCCGCTGAAAACATAGGCATCAAAGCCATTAATGCTTTCGTTTGGACTCAAAGTTATGATTTCTGAATTCGTTAAAACCTTTTTTAAAAGGTTCAATAAATCGCTTATGTAGCTTGAGCCGTTGTATACAAGAGCTATTCTGTTCAACGCATTAACTTTTTTATAGCTATATATTTGCTTTAAATCATCAACAAAGTTTAAGTCATCAAAAATTCACTTTTTTTAAGTCGATGAACTATAAATCTCAAGAATACGAAATCCCAAGAAACGAGCTGATAATAGGTCTTGTTGTAATAGTTTTAGGTGTTCTTATGAGCGCGATAGATTCAACTATAGTTATACTTGCTCTTCCTGTTATGATGAAGGATCTGAAAGCTAATATCGTAGAAATGGTATGGGTCATATTAGTTTATATACTGGTCGTGACGGTCCTTTCAACGCAGTTTGGCAGAATGGGCGACAAATATGGCAGGGTTAGGTTCTACAACTTAGGCTTTCTTATATTCACCATAGGCTCTGCGCTGAGCGCCGCCTCAATAAACGCTTTCATGCTTCTCGCTTTCAGGGGAATACAGGCTATAGGAGGAGGGCTGATAAGCAGCAACAGCGGAGCTGTAATAGCGGACTTGCTTCCCCCAAACAGGAGGGGACAAGCATACGGCTATACTGCGTTGGGTTGGAACGTTGGTGCGATACTTGGAATACTGCTTGGCGGCATCATAGTTACCTACATTTCATGGCGCTATATATTTTTAATAAATGTGCCCATCGGCATTGTTGCTACTTATGTTGGATATAAATACCTAAAAGAAAGATCTCCAAAGCTTGTCAAAAAGCTCGACATAAGAGGTTCAGCCCTTCTTGGTGGTTCTTTGACCTTTCTCCTTGTAGGCCTCACTATAGCTGCCGGAACAAGGTTCAACACATTTACAGAGAGCACCATAGCTGTGGGATTGTTTTTGTTAGCAATTTTTGCTTATCATGAGATAAAGTTTAGCGACCCAATAATAAACCTAAAACTTCTTAAAAACAGGGTCTTATCTGGTTCTATATCGGCGGCTTTTCTTCAAGCTCTTGCTAACTATTCCGTGCTTTTCCTTGTAATAATGTATTTGCAAGGGGTTAGGGGACTGAGCCCATTTGACGCGAGCTTGCTAGTAGTTCCTGGATATATATTAGGAGGCGTGCTGGGTCCATTTATGGGCAGGATCTCAGACAGGATAGGAGCTAGGATACCAGCCTCTTTAGGACTGCTTGCACAATCAATAGGTATATTTACGTATTCGCTTTTGACACCAAATTCGCAGCTGTGGATTATCACTCTTGCAGCATCAATCAACGGTATAGGCTCAGGCATGTTTTACCCGGCAAACAACAGCGCAGTAATGGCGAATGCTCCCCGTGAGCATTATGGTGCTGCTTCAGGAACTTTAAGGATGTTTGCTAATATAGGTATGGTGATAAGTTTTGCTATTTCTATATACATAGCATCTCTAACGATGCCATCTTATCTTGCAGAAGAAATATTTCTCGGAACAAGCGTACTTAATTCAAGCTTTGCATATGCATTTACGAAGGGTATTGAAACTTCATTCAAATTTTCTGTCATACTTATGTTTGTTGCTATAGTATTTTCTTTGCTAAGGGGTAAGGAAAACAGAAAAAAATAAAAAATTCAGTTTAACTTGTAATATACCTTTCTTAAAGAAGGTTCAACTTTGGCAAGCGCCGTCCTTAGCTCTTCAGGATCAAGCTTTGAACCGTTTCCGTTTAACTGTGCAACGAGGTATTCAAGCGTTGAGACCAAGTAGTTTATCCTGTTCTTCTGTTCTCTGGAAAGCGGTTTACTTACATTTGCCTCAATCACAAGTTTTAATGTAAATGGCGTGTTCCCAACTCTATGAGTTACGTTAATGTTAATGAGCCCAACCTTTTTTAGATACCTCTTTATTATGTGCCTTACCAGTGACGGAACTATAGATTGAACTTCAATCTCAGCAATAGTTATCTTACCCTCCTCTACAACACCTTTTTCCTTTGGGTTGTTTCCACTTATCATATTAATAACACCGTTATAGGTATAACATTATGGGTTTATAAACGTTACTTTTTGTAAATTTTATAAAACGGAAAAAATATTATAATATTTAAATTTTTTGTTAATTAACAATCGTTTTTTTACATCTTACATAGACTTTATTCTATAAATTCACACACATAAAGCGCGATCTTCCGCAAGCCTTTTCTTCTTTAACGTTCACATATACTTTATTATAAATGCTGAAGGTACATTCTGTAAAGCTTCTGCTCATAAATTTTTGTCTTCTAATGCTTTATTCTTTGCAAAGTTTACTTTCCATCTGCCTGATCGTTACATTATTTTCACATCTTGACATTTATCCTAAAAGAATCGTCTGCAAAGCCTTTTTAAAGCATTTTTTATAAAACGATATACATCTATTATAAGAGGAACCCTTAGCTTCTTAACCATCCATCAAGTTAAAATATAATTTTTTGATAATATAAACGGTCGCTTGATGAAAAATCTTGCACGATATCTAAATGACTTCAGGCTTCTGAACGCGTTCGCAAACGTTTATTTTGCAATATTTGAATTTGCACTTGGGCTTTACATAATTTATCTCGGAGGAAATTCGCTTGATGTAGGCATCGCTTATGCTATGTATAATATATCATGGATAGCATTCATGCCTTTTTCTAAATCATTGAACAGCGCGACAAACGTTAAAAGGTCTCTATTTACAGGCTTTTTTATGCTTTTTCTTGCACTTTTTACTTTTTCAATTTTTGGCATCCCTTTCATATTTTTTTCTGTTTTTTTAATGGGGTTTTCTTCAAGCATAATAAGTGCTTCAATGCTGTACTTAGTAGGTTTTACAGGAGGCTACAAGGATGCAAACGCTTATGCTGAACTCATGTATTATGGCATAATAGGTTCTGGCATTGGAGCTTTCCTAGGCTTCATATTTTTTCTCTGCTCCCAGCTCAGCGGCAAATATGTCTTTTTTCTGAGAATGACTTTTATGATTTATAGCTTTATTATGCTTATAGCGCTTGTTCTTGTTGTAAAAACAAAGATAAGCCATGAAAGAATCAGCTATTTTGAATCCAAAAATATGGAATCTAATAATGTTGCGTTACACCTGCTCATACTTGCTTCAACAGCCTTTCTTGGCATTGGTCAAGGTATGGTATACCCAATGATAGTACCTTTTGTCGTAACAAAATACAAGACAACGCCTTTAATTTTGATGCTGGCTTATGCTCCAGCAGGAGCTGGATGGTTCATTTCCACAAAGATAGCTGGTCCCATTATAAACAAATTTTCCAGATCTAGATCAATAGCTTTCATAACAATTACCAGCTCTGTGATAGCCTTCTTACTTCCGATATCCCCGAACCTTATAATTTTAAGCCTTCTTTGGGGAATTGAAGCTCTGGGTTTGAGCGTTTGGACAATTTATATGCAGCACCTAGTTGCAAAGTATATACCTTCAGCACAATGGGGAGCTGGTTTTGGTTCTCTTAATGGCGTTTATTACTTTTCATATGCCGTAGGTTCTATGGCTGGTAGCTCCCTATACTTTTTTAAAAATCCATATTTTGCGTTCTGGACCGGAGGTTTATTTTTCCTCATGATCCCCTTCCCTGTTTTTGTCTTGCTTTCCTTAAAAAATAAAGAGCAAAAAATCAGCGTTTGATAAATGAATACCTCCTTATCTTTGGTGTGATTCCATAACCGCAGTGAGAGCAATAGTGCTTAACCAAGTTGTATGATTTCTTTCCACACCTTCGGCAAAAACCATGCAAAATTCTGTGCTTCTTTTTGCCCATGCTTGTGGTGCCCTTCATCGGACACCACCTTTGCTATTTACATTAAGATTCTTTGATCGGAGATATAAGTATGACGTTGTCCCCCCTTATAATTACAGACCCAAGCTGCTTAAAGGAACCATCGTCCTGTAGCTCCTCTCCGTTGTTCAGCAAAAGGTTCATGTGCTGGTCAAAACCCTCTAAGCTTCCTCTTATTCTTTTGCCTCCCTTTAGCCTTATTAATACCTGTTTGTGTAAGCTGTCTGAAAGTACCTTTATCGTTATATCCCTATTAAACTCTGACATGACAGTGAAGATAAATATGCCGTATATTTATACTTAACTCTCAAGCCAGATCTATTTGAACACCAGCGCTGGCTTAAAAGGCAAGGCGTTCTTTGCTCTTTGCATTTCATCAGGGCCAGCTTCGCTTACGTTTTTGACCTCAACGTGAATGCCTGCCTGTCTTTTAATATATTCTATGTGCTTTATGTATATCTCTTTTTCATCAACCTTTCCAACATAACCTTTTATCAAGTCAGGCATAGAAACCTTAAGTTTCATGAACCTGTTTATTTTGTCTTTTTCGGCATTTCCTTCAGATATTTTTTCGGCTTCACCCTTGTCAACGACAAAAACAGTTAGCTTAGTTGGCTTGCTTTTTATCAGCTTTAGCACTTCCTTTATGTCTCCAACAAGCCTGTTGACCAGCTCTATTTCAACATCCACAATTTCATCGTATGGAATTTTTGATGGCCAGGCTTCGAGGAAAACGCTACTTTTTTCTCCTACAATCCTGTATATTTCTTCCGCTGTAAATGGAACGAAGGGCGCCAACATTATAGACCAGTATTTTACAAAATCTTTAATGACTGAAAGGTTCAGCTTTCCGTTAACGTACTTTTTGTACTCTCTGTAAGCGTTTTCCATAATAAAGAAAGCCTGGGTTACCGAAATTTTAACGTTCATCTTCTCCATGTTTTGCTCTATGTCCTTTGAGACCTTTGAAGCGTTGTTAATGAGCCATATATCATAAGAGCTGAGATCAGCTTCAGAAGAAGAGCTAATATCCTGTCTTATATCTTGAATTAGTCTTTCTATCCTTTCTTTGATTGATCTAGCGTATTCTTTCTTGAAATTCGCATCGTCCATATATTCTGAGCTGCTCAGGAGCGCAATCCTTAAAGCGTCGGCTCCGAATTCCTTTATGCCATCTTCTATAGTTATAACGTTGCCCTTTGATTTTGACATCTTTTCACCTTCAACCCTCAGCATCCCGTTGACCCCTATTGCCTTTGGCCAGAACTTTTTTTCAAAGAGTGCAACATGATGGAATATAAAGAACGTTAAATGGTTAGGTACGAGCTCTTTTGCGGAGACCCTCAGGTCTACTGGATACCAGTACAGAAACTCATCCCTCATAGCTTCAAGCTCATCTTCAGGTATACCTGTTAAAGAAGAAACGTCAGAGGGTTCGCCCTTTCCGAAGAATACATAATCATAAAGCTCCTTTCTAAGCTGCTCAGGTCTGTATTTTTTCAACCTGTGGGCTATGGTGTAGTAAGCCATATAAACTGTAGAATCGCTAAGCGTTTCAACAAGCCAATTCTTATCCCACGGAAGCGGGGTTCCTAACCCGCTCTGCCTAGCACAAGGGTAGTCGTTCAGCCAATCTATGACGTCAAGGAACCACTGCCTTGCCTCTTCAGGGAATATGTTCATTGCTCTAACGCATTCTCTTGCCTTTTCTTTCCACTCTTCATCAGAATATTTAAGAAACCATTGATCCTGAAGTATCTTCACATGGCATCTTGCGGTGCACCTGCAAATAACAGGCTCAGGAAGCTCCCACATTGTTGATGCCAGCCCGATCTCCTCTAGCTTTTCGTAAACTAGCTTCCTGGCGGCGTTAACTGAAAGTCCCGCAAACTCTCCGCAGTTTTCTTTAAGAACGCCTTTCCTGAATTCTGCTGAATATATGTTCTTTGTAGCCAAATCAGCCTTCTGATCGTTCTGGTCCTTTATTTTAAGCTTTTCAACCTCCTCAACAGCAGGGTAGTCTCCGTAGCCTTCAACTCTAATAATGCTTATTGGTTTAAGCCCCTTTGCTCCTTCATAACCTATTTTCTGCAGATCTCTGAGAGCTAAGTAGTCATAAGGAGCGTGTGCAGGGACGCTGTATACGACGGCTGTCCCTATTTCTGGATCAATAAAGTTTGCAGGCAGCACAGGAACCTCTTTATTTATAAGCGGAGCTAAAACTTCCTTTCCAACTAGATCTTTTCCTTGTATCTCAGAAACTACCTCCACTTCGAACAGTTGATCCTTAAGCCTTTCTACAGCGCTCTTACCGACGATCCATATCTTGCCGTTAATTTTAGCCTTTACATATGTTAAATCTGGACCAACCCATACGTTTGTAACCCCGAAGATAGTTTCGGGCCTCAGCGTGGAGGCAACAAGATAAGAATCCTCACCCTTAAGTTTAAAAAATATAAGCCTGAACTCCACAGGATAAACGCCTTCACCCTGCAACCTGTCATGATCTCCTACAGGAGATTTGTCCCTAGGGCACCAGACAACGGGGTGTGAACCCTTAGTAATGTAACCTTTCTCCCTTAAGGTTAAGAACTGCCATTCTATAAAGCTTGAAAACCTTGGATCGTAGCTTGTTGTGTTAAACTCCCTCCTCCAGTCGATCCCTAGCCCCAGCTTCTTCATTGCCTGCCTGTTCCTATCTGTATAGTACCTTGCCATGAAAACTGGATCTTTAAACTTTTCAAGAATATCCTCAGGAACCTTGTCTATTTCCCTGAACTCCTTTACCATCGTCTCGTCACCTTTTGCAAGCCTATCCGCTGCTGAGACTATCGGCTGCCCTGTCCAGTGCCATCCTTGAGGGAAGAGAACGTTGAACCCGTGCAGCTTCTTGAACTTTGCGTAGCTGTCTACCCTTGAAGCTGTAAAGGCGTGCCCTAAATGAAGCGGACCGTTCATATAAGGTATTGGAAAGGTTACAAACACTTTATTTTTTGATCTATCAACTTCAGCCTCAAAGATCCTCAAGCTTTCCCATTTCTTGACCCACTCTTCTTCCGCGCTGTTACTCATCTTTTCAATTTAACTATCTTATATTTATAAATATGTCGAATCTGGCTAAAAAGACAAGGCGGCGGCCGGCAGGTATCCCCAGGAGCTAAAAAGAGCGCTCGCGTGCCTACGGTCTAGGGCGGTGACGACATGGCGCCCCTTTCTCGCCTTAGGGCTGCTCCCTCCCGGGCCTGACCCGTTTCGGCGATTGGCGCTTACCTGATCCCTTCGGATCAAGATAGCGCCAAGGTGGCCCATGCCGGCGCCCTTTCACGCCATTGGCACGCGTTAACCCTTTTCAGCTCCTGGTTTTAACCTGCCTTTTTCTGGCTCCCGCATACAGCCGGTTTCGGGAAAGGGGGACGGCTAACCCCCCAGCCCTACCCGCCGCCAATACTTTGTTTTCACTATTTTGCTTTAAGCGTTACTGTCTTTCTCATGAAACGACATGATTATCTCCTTCAAAGTATCTTCATCGCATTTCACGAAACCCTGCGCTACATTGTTCTTTGAACCGCCGCTGCCGCCACATTTTTCAGAAAGCAGGCTTACATAAGCTTTAGCTTCATCAGACCTCTCTTTTGGAACCATTATAAGGTATAGGTAGCCTTTCTCGTTGCGCTTTAACCAAATGAACCTCTTGCCGAAGCTGTTTACTATGATGTCGCCCATGATCACTGCATCGTCCTTGTCTATGTTGCTGTCATCTATCAGCACAAACCTACCTTTTTCAGAGCTCCCGAGAGCTACAGCATACTTTTTGAGAACTTCCCTGTGCCTGTTCCTTACATCTTCTAGTTCTTTGATCTTTTCCTCTATATATGTATGAACTGAACTTATGTCCGGAGCGTTTAAAGCCTTCTTGAGATCCGTAAAGGTTGCGTACATTGATTGAACATACTTTACAGCCGGTTCTCCAGCTACAAACTCTATCCTGTCCACACCATCTTGAATCCTGTCGACGTTGGTTATCTTAATGAGACCTATTTCTCCTGTCCAATCACAATGGGTTCCGCCGCAAGCTTCAACATCATAATCGCCTATCTTAAGTATTCTGAGCATATTTCCGGGAACTGCGCCGCCTTGATATATTCTGAAACCAAACTTACTTTCAGCTTCGGTTCTAGATAAAAGGAGCTTCTCAACCCTGACGTTCTTCTGCACTATCTGGTTTGCAAGCATTTCTATCTGCTTTAGCTGTTCCTCGCTTATCGGAGAATGGTGAGTAATGTCTATCCTGGCATAATTTTCCTCTTTAAACGCAGAATGCTGCCAAACCCAGGGTCCAAGCACAGACCTTGCCGCTGCGTTTATTATGTGCGTTGCTGTATGGTGCCTCATCAATGCTTCCCTTCTCTTTAGATCGATCTTTCCCCTTACTTTATCACCCACACTAAAATGGGAAGGTTCTTCCACCTTATGGCCTATAACATCTGAAATCTTTATCACGTCAATGACCTTAACGCCATTGAGCTCGCCGTGATCTGGTTCTTGCCCGCCTGATCTTGGATAAAAGGCGGTCCTGTCAAGTATCACATAACCGTTTTCTATCTTTAAGATTTTTGCCTCAAACTCTACAATGCTTCTGTCGTAGTACAGCTGCTCCGTTTTAGGAAGGCCCAGAGGGTTAAAAGCGGGCTTTATGTTTTCTGTTCTTGGGTTTATGTGTTTCCCAGCAACATAGTTGTAAACTTCTGAAGGATCAAAGTCTATGAGCCCCTTTTCTCTGAGCACTTCAGGCGTTATTCCGTTTGATTCGTAAAGTTTTGCAGCTTCATTGACGTCCAGCCTTTTGTTTCTATACGAGGAGAGCACCTTTTCAGCTGTCTGCAGCGTCCTTTCATATTTTTGCTCTTCTACTTCAACAACTTCCTGAAGCCTGTCTATGTTTTCTGTGAGTTCAGGGTACATAGGCTTGAGATACTCAGCGTGCAACTTCATGAGCTCAAAGATAGAAATGTTCCACTTTCTTTTCTTTATGATGTCTAACATACGCCTGAGCACTACCCTTAAGTTGTATCCTCCGCCAACGTTGCTCGGCAGCTGTCCATCGCTCAGAGCGAAGAGAAGCGTTCTTGAATGATCAAGAAGTATGAAGATGTCCTTGAGCTTCATTATATCCTGTATCTTTTCTTCCGGTATGTTTAGCTTAGAATAGAGGCTCTCAACAGTATCGCCTTCAGAGAAATCCATCTCGCCTGCAGTTTTGTAAAACGACGAAGCGTATTCCTCGTGAAGGTCAAACTCTAAAGAGCTCCTCAACTTTTCTAGCACGCTTTCAAAAACAGCTTCGTAGCTTGTCGGCGTCCCATAAGACAGCCATACGAACCTTTCAAGTCCAGCGCCCATATCAACCACAGGTGGCGAGAACCTTGTATAGCTTGATGGTGAACCTTCAAACTCAGTAAATACAGCGTTGCCAAGTTCTAGGTTCTTTACAAAATATTCAAGAGAATAGCCAAAAGCCCCATAGCCAAGCCATACATCTTCTACAAAGACAACCTCCTCCTCTGGTATGCCCAACCTTTTCGTAAGAAGATCAAAATCGAGCTGTATGGTCCTGTCTTTCCAGTACCCTTTTTCGTTAGCCAAGGCATGCTGTCCTATCATGCAGAAAGATGTATAATGCCTGCCAGTTAGCCCTACGTTAGCTATGTCATTGAACCTGAGGCTCATCTGAGGCACGATGAGCGGGTTTGCAGGAAAGTCAAATATTATCTTTCCTTCCTCAACCCTTTGAAAATCAATTATTGAAGCAACGGTAAAGTAAAGGTCATCCCTCCAGCGCGCGACTACAGGATACCTTCTGACGTACTGATGCCCGTTTTCCACAAAGAAGTTTTTCACCTCTTCCCACATTTTCACGTAGTCTAGCTTTTTGCCGGAAGGGTTTTTTATGAATTCATACTTTGAACATGGCTGGTTTGGACAGTACTCCCTTTTCTCGTCTAGGGTCCAGAAGTACCTGCCGCACCGCTTGCACTTTTTTCTGATGAAGCCTTTCTGCTTAAAAAGATCAACTTGGTAAAGTTCGGGATGCTTTTCAGAAAACTCTCTCCTTAAGCTTTCCTTATCCATTATACCTTTATGGAATGAAAGCTTTAATTATAAATTTATCCTATTTAGTTTGAAAAAATATCATACTTTGCTTTAAATATAAAAGAATGTTTATATAAACGGAAGCAATTCATTATGAACAGGTTTGGTCAAGATAGATGTTGAAACTTCTTTAGACAGGTTCAGAGAATTCATCGTCCTTAGTACTTGTAGGTCTTTTATACCCGATGAGCTTTACATGGACAAGGACGTATTTCCTGAGAGGGAAACAGCGATTGGGCCTATCTACGTTGAAGCTGAGGATAAGGTCACGATCAAGAAGATTGGAGAAATATCGTTCGTAAAAGCTGTAAATGTGCTCGGGGTCATATACGAATCTAAAAGCGGAAATACAAAGCTTAGATGGAGGCAGATAAGGGACAGGTACGGCAAAGTAAGCGGGGAAGCCTCAGGAAATTCTATTGTAAATTTGATAACTGCTGGCGTTATAAACAGGTCTTACATAGAAAAAGTTTTAAATGTAGAAAAAAGTTCTTCTGAAAATGGATCACTTAGTTTTAATGATACCGGGCCCGACAAACCTCAGCGATGACGTCCTAAAGGCTTTATGTCAGCCCATGGTCGGGCACACTAGCCAGGAGTTTTATAACGATTTTAAGGACGCGCATGCTCTGATTACAAAGCTTTTTGGCTCAAGCGATGATCGAACAATTCTTTTCAGCGGTTCCGGCACGTTTGGGATGGAAGCCTTGTTTGCGAGCTTTGCAGAGCCCGGTGATAGGATGCTTTCTATTGTAAACGGTTACTTTGGCGATAGGTTTGCTGAAATAGGTAAGATATACGGACTTAACGTCAAGACGATAGAGTTTGAACCGGGACAGGATGTTGACGTTGACGCGCTAAAGAGGGAGCTTTCAAGGAACAGCTACAGCTTTGTAACTCTAACCCACATAGATACAAGCACTGGAACAATCAATGATCTTAAAAGCGTTGGAGAAATAGTAAAGCAAAACAACGCTTTTTTCATAGTTGACATGGTATCCAGCTTGGGATGCACAGATTTCAAGTTTGATGAAGGGCTTGTTGATTATGCTTTCTCAGCATCCCAGAAATGTATTGGGGCTCCCCCAGGGGCAGTAATGGTAGCGCTTTCTGAAGAGCTGCTAGAAAAGAGGAAATCTGTCAAAAGCAGATCTTACTATTTTGATTTGAAGAGATGGCTGCCTGTGATGAAAGACCCTAGCATATACCTTTCTACCCCGAACATAGCAACGATCAGGGCGCTAAGGGTCGCTCTAAATGAAGTCTTTGAAGAAGGGCTTGAAAACAAGATAAGAAGACATGAGGAGCTTGGGAAGATGGCATACGAATTTGTAACTCAAATGGGATGGAAACCTCTTTCTAAGAGACCTTCACCTTCTGTAATAGCTTTTGATCTAGGGAAACCTGTAGCAGACAAAGTACAAAGGAGGCTGTATCAGCAAGGGATACTGGTAGCAAAGGGGCTTGGAAGCATGAGCTCAAGAGTTATAAGAGTTGGATACATGGGTTGGACGACAAAGGAATTGCTGTACAATACGTTAAAAAAGATAGGCGAAGCTTATAATAGTATTTTATAACAATAAAAAATAATGGGCTATAACAAAAAATATCTTTTAGCTCTAACAATTCCTTTCTTTTTTAGCTCGATGGCCGTGTATTCTATACTTTATAAAGCGATTGCTTTATCAGCTTTGATGAAGGTGCCTGCAAGCTATGTTGAGGCAACAATATCTTACTCCTTCTATGGGGGAGCGGTAGGAGGCGTTGTTCTCGGTTATGCGGCCGACAGGTTTGGGGAAAAGTATGCAATGATGATATCTGTTGCAATATACTCATTTGCGGTAGCTCTGGCTCCTTTTATGAAATCATTGGCGTCGCTTTCTCTGCTATGGATAATTGTCGGATTCGGGGTAAACGCAGAAAACGGGATAACTTATGCGCTCATAGTTAAGATCTTCAAGGGTTCAAGGGGAGCTTTTGGCGGCTTTATACAGGGACTGTACTTTGTAGGAATGTCGGTGGACGCTCTTCTTTCAATTTTTCTCAACAACATTTATGTATATTTTTTGATAATTGGGGTTTCTGGAGTTTTGACAGCTTTCTTGCTTTTACTGCTACCCAGATCAGAGATGATAAAAACTGGAACAGACGAATCCATAAGGAAATATCCAACAAGGATGGTTCTCGGTTCTTTGATATCTTTTTCAGCGTTCTTTTACACAATAGTGCTCGTTACATTTGTACCGCTTTTTATCAAGGGCTACATAATAACTGTACTATCGCTCGAAGGCTTTATCTTCTTTATAATCTTTGGGTACATTTCAGATGTTTTTAACAGGTCTGCTGTATCTTTAGCTTTGCAGGTTATCGGGCTGGCTTTTGCTGTCTTGACTTTTACAAAAGCCTTAGGTCTAAGCTTTTCGTTATCTGGCCTATACATGGCTACAGCCTTTTTTGGTTACCTAGGCGTTTGGTTGGGCGAGTTCTTTCCTGACAAGGTCAAAGCAACAGGCATAAACGCATCGCTATTTGTTGGAAGGCTTTTTGGAGGCATCGGGCCTCTAATTGTAGGATACTTTGGCGGTTCGCACATCTTTAACGCCTATATGCTGTCTCTAATTTCTGCACTTATGATTGGTATCGCATCAAGCTTGATTATAATGAAAACGATAAACATGAAATATTCTTCCTGAAAGTCAATATTTTGTGGCTTTTGGGAAAAAATTATAGACCAACTGTTTTATCACAGGCTTTTAGAAAAAATTTTCAATGAGAAAGTTAAGGCTTGAAGATGTACCAGATTATGAGGATCTGGTTTCTTCTCTGATTAAGAACAGGTCAAAGATAAAGCTTAAAGACCTAGCATTTGTCTCTTTCTTAGCGTTCACAGGTGCAAGGATAGGGGAAGCATTGAACTTAAGCTGGGAAGATTTAGATTTCAGGAACAGAACGGTTACGATAAGGCAAGAAAAAAAGAGAGAAAACTATATCAGAAGGGTTCCTGTTCCGAATGACTTTTTCTGGGATACTCTGAGGAGGCTAAGGGAAAAGAAGGGAGGAAGCAAACCTTTCAACTTCACAGAAAGGAACGGCCGCTATATAGTCTATAAGATAACAAGAAAAATCCTTAAAAAAAGGTACAGGCCTCACGCCATAAGGCACGCTTACGCAACTTTTATAATGAAAAAGACTAAGGACCTTGAGATGGTCAGAAGGCTTTTGGGGCACAGGGATTACACTGTAATCCGAGAATACATGAACTACACGCAGGAAGATCTTGAAGATGAGCTGAGAGATATATTTAACGAGATAGAAAATTTAAATGAATAAAAATAAAAAAGAAATAGTTTTTTATTGTTTTTTCTTGACAACTATTTCGATTGTTGAAACGTTCCTCTTCTGGTCTCCTTCGCCTACTTCTTCTGTTCCTATGGATATCTTGTCTACCTTGTAGAGGTCCTTACCGATCCTGTTGACTAGCACTTCGGCCACATCAACAGCTCTTGATATGGCCCTTCCCCTAGCCCTGAGGACAACCTCGGGATAGGAGGAAAGCTGAAGCTGCGCTGAAAGAGCATAGACCATCAGAGGTTTCTTGCCTATGAAAATGTTGTTCGGAGGATAAGTCTTTTTTTGTTCGGCTGATTCGCCCTGTGGTTTTTCAGAAGGTTGTGACGCCATGTTTCCTCACTCACATTACCATAAAATAAGTTATATATATTCTTTTTGAACAAAGCGTTCATAATTTCATCTTTTCACTTTTTATTAATTAAAAAGAGCTTCACGGATTAACGCAAATTATGAACATAATATTAATAATATATTTTTGACATTTTCTTAGCATGGTAAGGGCAGTGTTCATAGGCAGGTTTCAGCCTTTTCATCTCGGGCACGCGGAAGCCATAAAATATGCCCTCGACAACTCAGACGAGCTGCTGATAGTAATAGGCAGCGCACAGAAAAATCACGAGCTTGAAAACCCTTTCACAACAGGAGAAAGGTACGAGATGATCATAAGATATCTAAGGACAAAAGATTACAAGAAGCCTATACTAATAACACACATGGACGACATAGTAAACCACAGCCTGTGGGTGAGCAACCTGAGAGCGTACCTGCCAAGCTTCGACGTGATATTCTCAAACAACAGGTTGGTCAAGATACTTGGGGAGGAAGCAGGAATAAAGGTAATACCTGTCCCTTTTTACAAAAGGGAAGAGCTCATGGCAACCAAAATAAGAGAAAAAATAATCAGAGGAGAACCGTGGAAGGAACTGGTTCCGGAACCGGTTTATGAATACATAAAGGAGATACGCGGAGATATCAGGATTAAAGAGCTTGCACAGGCTAAAGAAGATGTTCACTAAGAAAGCAGAGCTTCGTCCATGAATATTGGCATATTATAAAAAGTTGCAAGGGCAACAGCATCTGAAGCTCTATAGTTTTCCAAAACAAGGTTTTTCCCATTCCTTCCTATAAAGTATATATTTGCCCTGAAGACGCTCCCTCTGCCATATATCTCAACTTTTTCAAGCTCAAGGCCTTCAGCGTTTGCAAGCTCTTCTATCAAATTATAAACTGTTGGCAGAGACTTCCTGTCTCCCTGCATGAACCTTATAATGTGATAAGATGTTTCACCGCTGAAAGAACCCATTATTACTTTTCTACCGTCCTGAGCGGTAAACTCTATAAAGCCCTCTGTACCGTTTTCATCTAGAACGCCAACATTTGTTATCTTCACTTCTACAAACATGCTTCTGTTTATTTTTTAAAAAGCTCCGCTAAAAGCTTTTTGGATTTTTATTTTAAAGCAACTGAAAACCTTTTATTTATGAAAATTTTATAAAAATATAGATGCGTAGGGTCAAATCCCAGTCTACTATAATTGGCAGCTTGATAGTCATAGTTATTACTGTTATGCTAGGATTAGCCATACTTTCCTGGGGCATGTCGCTCTTTGGCACAACACAATCTGGCTTTAACTCAATATTCTTTACAAAGGCTCAGATGGTTGAGGACAACTTTAATATTGAATACGTTTACGAAAATTCATCTAGCAGTTTGACCGTTTGGGTTGGAAACTATGGGCAGACCGGTGTTCAGATAGTGGACTTGCTAGTTTACAATTCAACTTATAGCTACACTTATAAATGCAACGTCATGGTGCCGCCTTCAGGGTTGGCTAAGATAACGGTGAGCGGAAACGGTTTGCAGCTCATGAAAGGGAGTTTGTACAGCGTCAAGGTTATAGCTTCTGACGGCAACACGGCGGTGAGCGAAGTATGAAGAAAAGGGGACAGGCCGAGATCATAGGGGCTCTCTTTTTTATCATAATCTTGATGATAGCGTTTGCAACCTTTTACTACATTTATTATGATTTTTCAAACTTTGTTTACCTTGAAAACCAAAAGCTGCAGCAAGCACAGATCGCGCAGGCTAAAGTTCTTATAGAAAACTACAGCGTGCAGGCACAGAACGTTCAGTTCAACGTATCTTCAACGAACGCATTAAGTAGCTCTCCCTATCTTTA
>DAXX01000048.1 GCA_002506605.1 Thaumarchaeota archaeon UBA160 | reverse complement strand
GGTTTGTGTGCTCATCATTTGCCATAAATAGGATCTAAAAGATAAACATTAGTCTAAAGTTAACGACAACTAAACTAGAAACACAATATTTTTAACAAGCGTTGTTGACAAAAAACTTTGCGCTAATTGCAAGCGCTACCTATTATTTCGCTTTTAAAAGTAAAAGTTTATAATTCGTTCCATTAATCTTATTTGTTGATAGAGATGGTAAAAGTGGAGATAGATCTAGCCGATTCAGAACAATTCTTACTTAGCCTTAAAAAAGCGCTAGAACCTGATAATATAAACTTCCCGAAAGGTGTTAAGATGGAAATAAAATATGAAAATGGTATTCTAAAAATTGTGAGCGAAAGCGATAAAGAAAGCATTCTGCCAATGCTAAATGCACTAGATGAGGTTTTAGAACTTACAAAAACTGTAAAAAGAGGTGTAAGCGATTGCTAAGATTAATAAAAGATAGATTAGAAGAATACAAAGAATCTCTTAAAAAAAGACATTCTGATTTTCCTTTAGATCGCTTGCTTGACTTAGATGAAAAAAGGAGAAAGCTGATCGTAGAATTAAATAACCTTAGGCATGAAAAAAACCAGATAGAGGAGGAAATTGCTGAAAAAACTAAGTCAGGAAATGTGCAAATAGATAAAGAAAAGCTGCAAAAACTGGACGAGAAAATTAAAGCAACGGAAAAAGAGCTTTCCCAAATAGAAACCCAAATAAACCAACTTCAATTAAGTATGCCCAATTTTGTAGACCCTTCTGTACCTGAAGGCACTGATGAATCCTATAATCAAGTTGTGAGAACATGGGGAGAAGCTGGCAAGACTGGACCCGATCATATAGAAATAGGATTGAAGTTAGACCTTATCGATATAGAAAGGGCGGCAAAAACAAGCGGCGCTAGGTTTTATTACCTAAAACGCGATTTGGTTAGATTAAACTATGCGCTCATCTCCTACGGACTAGATTTTGGTTTAAAAAAAGGATACACTTTGCTGCAGCCCCCATATATGCTTCGTAAGGCAATCGTAGAAAGCGCGGTTGATCTTTCTGCTTTTGAAGAGGCAATCTATAAAATCGAAAATGAAGATCTTTATTTGTTAACAACAGCTGAACATGCCATATTAGGATATCATTATGATGAGATATTTGATGAAAAAAAATTACCTTTAAAATATATTGGAATTTCGCCTTGCTTTAGAAGAGAAGCAGGCGCTCATGGCAGGGATACCAAGGGAATATTCCGAGTGCACGTGTTTGAAAAGGTTGAACAGTTCATATTTAGCAAACCTGAAGATTCATGGAAATACCATGAGGAACTAATTAAGAACGCAGAAGAATTTTTCCAAAGTTTGGAAATACCCTACAGAGTGGTAAACGTTTGTGCAGGAGAACTTGGCGCGCCAGCAGCAAAAAAATATGACCTAGAAGTATGGTTACCAGGACAGAATAAGTACAGAGAGGCCGTTTCCTGCTCAAACTGCCTTGAATGGCAGTCAATAAGAGCAAAGATAAGATATAAAAAAGGTAATGAAAGCGTTTATGTGCATACTTTAAACTCAACTCTGGTAGCTACTGAAAGAGCATTGATAGCCATAATGGAAAATAATTATCTGCCAGACGGAAGGATCAGAATACCAAAACCGCTGATCAAATACATGAATGGACAAGAATACATAGAGCCCCAAAAGAGCTAAAAAGGTTCAATTTTAATAGATTTTTGAATATTTCTATGACCTAAAGGCCACCTAGGTTAATTTATTGCAACACTTGCTTTCACCTATAGAACATTTTTTATGTTCATCAGCATGAAGGCGAATCCAGAATTATTAAGAGCATCTCCTCGCATTTTACAGGCACGTCTATTTTCTGTTTTGCCTTCAACAGACCATTGAAGTATAAATTTAATTTTAAAAGCGAAACATAATATAACAATCGTCTGAAATTTTTTAACTTTTATAACTTAAATCCTTATATTATTCTTAAGACATAGTTATGGTGAATACGGATGGAGCTATATGCTAAAAGAATAAAAGCTTTGCTGAATGAAATGCACAACTCAGATTGCGAAGGTTATATCTTGACTAGGGCTTTTAACATTTATTATTTAACAGGATTTTGGGGAGCTGGACTGGTTGTCATTAAAGATGAAAAGCAAAAGCTGTTAGTATCTAGCTTAGAATTTGATAGAGCGTTGGCAAATTCCAGCATAGAAGCAGAAGCTTTCAATCCTGCAACATATCTTGACACCATAAAAAATTTTTTTGGAGAAAGAAAAGTATGTATCGATGAATCATATGCTTCAACTTACGCTTCTTTGTCCAAAAAACTAGATTTAAAAATATCAAACATCATAGAAAAACTTAGAGAAGTAAAAGATGAATATGAAATAGAGATCCTTAAAGAAGGAGGCAAAATTATGGATAAAGTTTTTGAAGAATCTTTAAAGGTTATAAAGAATGGAATTACAGAAAGGCAGCTTTATTCACATATAGTTAAAAACATTATAGATTTAGATGGCGACGTAATACCTTATGAGGACACGATTGGAACAGAAATAGTCGCTTTTGGAAAAAACACTGCTTATCCCCATTATTCCCCTCCAGATAACGTAAAACTAAAAGAGGGAGACCCAATATTGCTTGATCTGACGCTCAGACATAGAGGTTATATTGTTGACTTTACCAGAACGGTCTTTTATAAAAAGGTAGAACCTAAACATAGGGAAATCTACAATAAAGTTAAAGAAGCGCAGGAACTGGGAATAAAATTGTTAAAAAAGGACACAAAGGCAAAAGATATAGACTTAGCTGTAAGGGACTTTTTTGGAAATGAAAAAGAACACTTTAATCACTCTTTGGGACATGGTATAGGAGTTGAGGTTCATGAAAAGCCTGCAATATCATACAGAAGCGAAGATATAATCCGGGTAGGTAATGCAGTAACTATAGAACCAGGTTTATATTATCCAGATAGTATAGGGGTCAGAATAGAAGACTCTTTAATTGTTCAAGAAACGCCTATAAAACTTTTTAGCACAACCACCGAATTGACCATTATCTGATCTTTTCAATTTCTTTTTTAATTTCAAAAAATTTTTTTGTAGTACCTAGAGTTTTGTAGCTGACTTCCCTTACAGTAACCAAAAATGGCAGGTTATTTACTACCTTTCCAATTACTAAACACTTCTTTTGAGGCAAAGATCTGACTAAATTCTTTACAGTTTCTGTATCTGCAGTAGATGCCTGAGAGATCATTTCGAGATCTTTTTCGTTTACAAAATTGAACAGAAATATGTTATCTGCTTGTCTGTACACTGTTGGATCAAGAGAATCTGGTTGATTTGTTATGAAAGTTATGTATATGCCGAAATGTCTCATTCTTGTTATAGCATCTTCCCAGTAAGTTTGATCAAAATACAGATGGGCTTCTTCTGCAAATATAAAAACTGGCGGTATCTGGTTTTCTTCAAGCAGATTTATTAACTTTGATAATATTATCTGAACTAAGATTCTTCGTGCCAAAGGCGAAACCTTTGCCATCTGTATAATAAACGCTGCTCCCTTTGGCTTTGACGTTATATTGTTTTTTATATCGAAGTTAACATAATCAGAGTTGGCGAAAAGCCTTGAAGCTATTATCGAATAATATCTAGAAATTAATGCTTCTTTTACCATTTCATTATTTTTGTATTCTAAAATCTTTGTATACAAATTTTTTAATGAAACATCGGATTCTTCATTCATATTATCCCAGATTTTAAGAAATTCTCTCACTGTTATTGCAGGCGTGTCCAACGCATGAGTAAGTATTTCAGTAAAAACTCTTTTTCCTATATATTTTAAAGTAAAAACAAGGTTGTTCCCAGGCTCAAGCACGACAATTTTGTCATAAATATCAGAAAAATTGTTGTTTTTATCATAAACCATGCCGCTATATTCATTATTAAGGTCAAAAACAAACACATAGGCACCCAGCTTTACTAACTCTGACATGATTAGTTTTGCAAGGTAAGATTTTCCCGATTCTTTTTTACCAGTGATGATGGTCAAAGAACCATCCAAATCAGATGCGTCGATATAAAATTTTTCTCCTAACGATGTTGTACCTATCTCAAGGGGATAAATCAAGCTTTTAGCTAGATATTTGCTTATTTCAGAAAAGCTAACCTTTTTTATGGAGCTAAACACCCTGCTCGGCAGCCATATTATTTCGTTTGTGAACTTATTATCTACTATGCTCCCTCTTATTTTGCCTTTAAGTAGCCTTGCATCCTTGATCATTGTTAATAAAGAACTTACGTTGTTGGGATCTATATGAGTAATTTTTTCAGATGAAAAAACTTCATCTCTTAAAATTTCTTCATCAATTCCGGTTGGATCCAGATAACTCACTTCATAAATCTGAGTTAAAATCTTGTTTTTTGTAGTTTCGTCCTCTATTAAAAGATATTCGCCTCTATCAACCTTTTCATTAGGCATTGCTATTATTTTTATTTCATCGCCTGATTTGGATAATATCCTCATTTGCATCACCTTACATAACCTAAAAGAAATTTTCTCATGTTTTCTTCAAGAAGAACCTTAGACGCGTTTTGGGCAACGAGCGCTTTAATACCTTGTATTTCGCTCGAAACAAAAAGAGATAATAAATGAGCTCCGATTAGGCTCTCTGGATAGCCTTTTACAAGCTTATCAGACTTGATAAGGCTTGCAAAACATTCATTTGGATCCTTTTGATATATGTCAGCTCTCAAAACTATAGATGTTTCATCAAGCTTTACCAAATATTTATCACCAAATTCATTTTTAGCGATACTGTAAACCAGATCTGTTATGTTGATAAATTTCCTTTTATTGTCAAAAAATGAGCTGTAAAAAGCCTTCAAAGCTTTTATGCTTGTACCTTTGCTTATTCCTATAAAGCTAATTTTCTCTTTATATTTTTCCATCAGATATCTAGGGCTTAGCCTGCCTAGAAAGAAAGGCGGGTCCTTTAACGATCCGTCAACTAAAGCTATACCGTTCTCAATTTCGCTTATCAACATTTTGAACAACATGTTTTCAATAATGTTTCTAACAAACTTAAGCGCTAATTGTTTGTCAATAACTATGCCGTAACCTAATTTGGCACCAATTATTGATTCGATCACCCTTATGTTGCTCAAACCTATGTAGACCGCTAAGGGACCGAACTTTCTTAACATGACTTCCCCACCTTTAATTATGTAAGCACCCCCTTTCACCGCATAGATGCCACCTTCTTCTGTCTCAGCTATTGAAATTGAACTTGAATCAACGGCAATCAAGTTCTGAGCTCTGCCCTTGGACATGTCTATTTCGTGCGCATCAACAGAAACGTGAGTACCCCAGCCTTCAATAGGCCTAAATTCACCGTTTGAATCGTCGCTAAATATAATTTGTCTGCCTTTTATTCTCGATATATCCAATGCATCGTTCAATAAAGAGTTAAATAAAGCCGACTCATCGTAATAATTATATAAATCCTCGGTTGTATCAGAAAGGTTTATTTGTTTGGTCAACTTGATCAACAATAGGTTAAACAAGGTAGAATATAAATGTTGCGCAATTTGGACAACAACAGCAACAATATAAAAATAAAATTAAAGAAGGGAGACTGGGAAATAGAGGTTGAATGCCCGGAAGATAAGATAAATGAAATCATACCTAAAATTTTATCTTCAATACCTATTCAACAACAACAAGAATTCAACAAAGAA
Source organism: Thaumarchaeota archaeon UBA160 (assembly GCA_002506605.1). Classification (GTDB taxonomy): domain Archaea; phylum Thermoproteota; class Nitrososphaeria; order Conexivisphaerales; family UBA164; genus CAYFFZ01. The sequence continues at coordinate 18,120 of DAXX01000048.1, read as the reverse complement.
TCAACAAGAAAAGGTGTAACCTGCAAGGATCTTCTAACTCAGCTCTGGAAAGAAGGCTGGTTCTCACAAGAAAGAAGCCTCTTTGAAGTTGATGAAGAACTGCAAAGAAGAGGTTATCACTATGACAGGTCCGCAATAGCCCATTCATTAACAGATATGGTAAGGGAGGGGGTTTTAACAAGAACTGGAAGCCCAAGAAATTACAAATATTCCCAGAAGTATCCTCCGCAATGATGATTTTAAGCTATAATTGTCTTTTATTTTGCCTTGCGTTGATTTTACATTTTCAAAAATTTGAATACAAAGAATAATAACGTTTTAAAATCGGTTTATAGTAACAAATGATGTAAAAGTTGAGCTATAGCGTTATACATCCTTCAACAAGAGTTGCTGACTTACTGGGCTTACTGCTCGTCTTGAAAAACGAATTTGGAGGTAAAACCGATTTATTTGAGCTTGAAGAAAGGCTCGAAGTCGATCTAGATGATTTTATGCCAATTGTGTATATGGCAAATGAACTTGGTTTTGTGACCATAGGCGTTGGAGACATAATAATAACCGATAAAGGTTTAGAGTTTCTTGAATCTAACTTTAAAAAAAGAAAAGAAATAATTAAAGAATCTTTACAAAGAATAGAACCTTTTAAAACAGCCAAAGAACTTAAGGAGTTTACTATAGAAAGCTTAAACAGAGCTCTTTTAAAAAAAGGCATAGCAGATTTTAACTCAACTGATGGCAAGCATGAACTAGAATTGATACTTAACGAGTGGGGCGTTTATTCTGGATTTCTTACTACAAATAACAAGTACAAGGTTTCTGAATAAAATAAAACTATGCAATTTTTAACTCTAATGAGAGCTAGGGGAACAAAGTCTACTTTTATGAGGATGCGATTGGTACCCCCTTATAATATGCTTTTTAGGCGATCAAGAAATACATATTAAAGATTGATTTTGGGCGCAGGCGAAAAGTTAGCTGAGATTGCAGCCCCAACCCACAACGCAGGCTAGGCCACTAAAAAACAATAATCTAAAGAATCAAGAGGTTATGTTTAGCTTTTATCATAACAGATGACAACCAGTTATAATTATATAATGAAAATGTTGCCGCTTTTATAAATAAGAGATCTTTGATTTTGACGATCAGTCTTGTTTTTCAAAAATGAAAATTAATTAGAACAATAAAATTTAAAACATAAAATATACTTTATCATGTTTATGTGTAGAATATTTGCCGCGGCCCTTGCAGAAGGCAAAGTTAGCCCTATATTAAAAATTGGTTTAAAAAGATTAGAATATGGCGGTTATGATTCTGCAGGCATGGCTACAATAAACGGTGACCATTTGGAAATAAAGAAAGGCGTAGGCAAAATTGATGAAGTAGATAAAGCTGTAAATTTTGAAAGCCTAGAAGGGAACGTTGGAATAGCTCATAACAGATGGGCTACACACGGTTATCCTTCAGTTACAAACGCTCATCCAATTGTAGATTGCACAGGTAATATAGCTGTTGTACATAATGGAGTAATTGAAAATTTCCTAGAATTAAAGGAAGATTTGATAGAAAAAGGACATGTGTTTAAGTCTAGAACTGATACTGAAGTTGTTGCACATTTAGTAGAAGAGGAATTAAAAGAAGAAAAGGATTTTGTTAACGCTTGTTTAAAAGCTATAAAAAAGGTTGAAGGCTCATACGCGTTAGCTATAATATATTCAAAAGAACCAGATAAAATTGTGCTTGTAAAAAAGGAGAGCCCGTTATACCTCGGAATCGGCAAAGACGGGAATTTTGCGTCATCAGACCCTGTTGCGTTTGTCGACAAAACTAACTTAATGATACCTCTTGAGGATTATGAACTTGCAGTAATTACACCCTACTATTATAAAATTTATTCTATAAACACTGGAAACATAATAACAAGAAAGCCAACAGAGATCAATATAACGCCTCAAATGATTGAGAAAGGAGGATTCCCGCATTATATGCTTAAAGAGATTTTTGAACAGCCAACATCGCTCTATTATGCCATGAACATACAAAAACCGTATTTAGAAGCTATTGCAGAACTAATGTACAGATCTAAGATTAATTTTTTAGTTGGTGCTGGGACATCATATCATTCTTGCTTAGCTGCGAGCTACATGTATTCAAAATTAGCCGGGCTTGCGACTATACCAGTTGTAGCTAGCGAGTTCATACATCAATATGGAAACACATTAGACCCGGATACATCTCTTTTGCTCGTATCGCAATCAGGGGAAACGGCCGATGTTCTCAAAGTTGCAAGCTTTGCTAGAATGAAGGCCAGCACGGTCATGGCTATAACTAATGTAGTGAGCTCTACAATAACCCGTCTTTCTAGGCTTTACCTAGTTCAGCAAGCTGGTCCTGAAATAGGTGTTGCGGCTACCAAAACTTACACATCTCAGCTTTTAATACACTTGCTTCTCGCTTTAGAAATAGGGAAAAAAAGAGAAAAGATAAGTGAAGAAGAATTTAAAGATTATTTTGCAAAAATAAGATCTATACCAAAAATTGCTGAATCTATTTTGAAAAATACCGAACAGAAAGTAAAAGAAGTAGCTGAAATATTGAAAGATTCTTCTCATATATTTTATCTAGGAAGAGGGATAAACACGGCTACTGCTTTTGAGGGAAGGTTAAAAATGCTTGAAATTGCATATATACCTTCAAGCGCATTTTCAGCTGGAGAAAGCAAACATGGGCCTATAGCTTTGATTGAAAAAAATACGCCAGTCATCTTTGTTGCTCCAAATGATTCATCCAGAAGGGTCATTTTGGGCAATATAATGGAGATCAAATCTAGAGGAGGAAAAATAATAACCTTAGGGAACTCTGACGACAAAGAGCTCAAAGAAGTCTCAGATATTTACATAGAAATGCCAGAGTCTGAAGACATACTAACGCCAATTTTATATGTTCTTCCTTTACAGTTGCTAGCCTATTATACCGCAGTGCTGAGAGGTCTTGATCCAGATAAACCAAGAAACCTTGCTAAATCAGTAACAGTAGAATAGGCTATATTTCTCTCGTTTGCCCTTCGCCATATATTATATATTTTGTTGTTGTAAGCTCCTTGATGCCCATTGGACCCCTTGCGTGAAGCTTCTGGGTGCTTATTCCAACTTCTGCCCCGAACCCGAACTGCTCCCCGTCTGTAAACCTAATGGAAGCGTTAACATAAGTACAAGCGGCATCTACGTTCCAAGTAAAATATTGCGCATCTTTCAGATTGTTAGTTATTATTGCTTCAGAGTGCTTTGTGCCATGCTTGTTTATGTGTTCTACAGCTTCTTGAACAGAATTCACAATCTTTATCGAAAGCGTTAAGTCCATGTATTCTTTATCCCAATCCTCCTCGCTAGCTGGTATTACATCAGGAGCTATTTTTACAACTGATTCATCGCCTTTAACTGTAACACCGTATTTTTTGAGCTCTTTTAAAAGTATAGGCACGTATTTTTCTGCTATATCCTTATGGATTAGGATCTTTCTTACCGCGTTACAGACAGCTGGCCTCTGAACTTTAGCGTTTATTATTATTTTAGTAGCCATTTCTAGGTCAGCATCATAATTTACAAAAATATGATTATTACCAGCCCCAGTTTCTATTACCGGAACTGAAGCGTTTTTCCTCACATATTCTATAAAAGAAGAGCTGCCCCTGGGAATTAAAAGATCAAGGTATCCGTTTAATTTTAACATCTTGTCCACAATGCTTCTATCCGGATTTTCTATAATTTGTATTACATCCTTATTTATGTAATCCTTTATGCTGTCCCTTAAAATTTCTGCTATAGTTTTATTTGAATTTAAAGCTTCGGACCCTCCTCTCAGAACAACGGCGTTTCCTGATTTTATGGCAAGACCTGATATGTCTATCGTTACGTTTGGCCTCGATTCATAAACTACGCCTATCACGCCTATGGGAACCCTGACTTTTTGAATTTTTAAACCGTGAATGGTTGTCCATCCTTCTACTACTTCACCTATAGGATCTGGAAGTTGCGATATTTTAATCAAACCTTCGGCCGCTGATTTCAACCTTTTTTCATTCAAAATCAGCCTATCTAAAAGGGGGTCTGAAGGATGTTCTTTTTTAAATTTCTCTACATCTAACGAGTTTGCTTCTAATATTTTTTCTTTGTTTTCAATAATGGCTTGAGACATCGATTCAAGAGCCTTTTTTCTAACAGAATCTGATGAGTTTGCTAGCTCAAACCAAGCCTTTCTAGCTAACAAAGCCTTTTCTACGAGTTCGTCCATTTTATTTTGATGAAGACGCTAAAAATTTAAACCTTTTTAAAGCGATTTTTTAAAAGATAACTCGGTGACTAAAACGGCAAATTGACACAAAAAGTTAGATTATCTGTTTACGTGCCAGACTCTGTAATTAGCGAAAGATCTGGGCTTTTAAGCAAAACGGAAAAGGCTGGGCTGTTGGCAAGGGCAGCCGCAATTTTTGGCGTAGAAGAATTTAACATTTACCATGATGATTTGCATGGAAGCCATGAAGATTTAGAACTTTTTTATTCGCTGCTTCAGTATCTATTAACGCCACCTTACCTCAGAAAAGTTGCTATGCCGTTAAGAGATGAATTTAGATATGTAGGGATGCTTCCGCCCCTTAACATACCCAGCCATGTCATTTCAAAAAACGAAGAGCTTAGATTTGGCTATGTTTTGTCAAAGGGCGAAAAATTTTATGTAGAAACCGGATTAGAGGAGCCGATCGAATTAAAATCAAAGGAGAACATAGAAAAGGGAAAAATAGTACCTATAAAACTGTACAAAGAAAAGGGAAAAATTTATGCAATCAGGCATCCTTTTCCTGATTATTCAGGATTTGAAGTAATAAAACTTTACAACGTTAAGCAGGCTTTAGATAAAGCGTTTGGCTCTAACGGGGCGGTGATATTTACGTCAAGGGAAGGAAAACCTATTTCGAATGAATGGGAAAACCTGAAAGCTGATTTTAAAGATAAAAGGCGGTTCGAGATATTCTTTGGATCTCCAAAGAGGGGTTTAGAGGAGATTTTAGAAGAAAAATACAAAAGCGTTGGTTATTGGCTCAACATGGTAGAGGGGCAGAAAGTTAAAACCGTTAGAACTGAAGAGGCGATGTTTATATGCTTAGGACAATTAAATACCTTAATCAGGCAGATTAATATTGTATAGTTCCAGCGTAAACGATTTTACTTCTCCCTTCTTAAACGGCTTATTAAGTATTTCTTTATCCTTTGGCGTTTCTCTTATATTAAAAAGGTTGTAAAAATTTATTCCGCTTTCATATTTGCATTCAAAACAGCAAGCTTTGCCCTTTATTGAGATGCTCTTAACTGTAAAACTTTTATCCCATACTTTGATGCCGTTTTTCCCCTTGAGCCTAATTTTGCTTAGATGTTTTATTGTTTTCATTTTTTCATCATCGCATCCTTCTTTAAACTCTATGCATACAGTACCGCTGAGTAAAAATGGTTTATTTAATGATAAATGAGTTTTAACCTCATAAAAGCTCACTATTTTAATGTCCTTATCAAAATTAAAATCTATAAGGAAAGGCGCCCTTGTTCTTTCTTTGATCGTATCGAAAATTACATAAACAGGGAAGCCGATTCCAGAAAAGCTTAATTCCGGCATGTCTTTTATTGGCCATATGATGTCTGGCTTTGATGCTTTAAGCAATTTTGGAACGTCGTACAGTAAATAGGCCTCAAAAGACCCGTCATTTTTCTTTCCGGTCCATTCGCATACGCTACAGCCATGCCCCCCGCATACATCACATTTAGCGGCTAACACCTTAGCTCCCGCGTTTTTAATAAAATTTAACCTGTATACAGCCTTTCTTTCGCTAACGATGACAGAATTAATATTTTCGCTAAGATCTAGGATTATGCTTATGTCAGCAGGCTCTTGCATCCTTAAATTTAGCTTATGCTTTACATATTTTGCAACCCGTTCTTTGATGGCTTTCCTCAAAGGTACATAATCTATTAAACCATAGTCTAGGCTGATCTTATTTTCTAAACTCTGCAACGATTGAGGCACCCTGACACCAACATTAAAAGTTCTTATGGAATATCCTCTTAATTTGTTTAGAACGGCTTTAAGCAAATTCCTTTCGCTTAACAATCCGTTGCAAAGCTTGCAGCGCCTTCTATTCTCTTTAGCTTTTAACAGATATGTTTTGTCAGGATTTTTTACAAAACGCTTTAAGCATCTATCGCAAGCATTAAAATCTCTTATAAGCACCTCTTCTATCTTAGATAACATCTGAAAATCTTAAATACGATGCCCTTTTAAAACTAATCGTATGAGTTATGCTCTATCTTTTATCTCTATTTTCTTCATAACTGCAGGGCTTATCTTCATAGGCTTCTTTGGAGAAATGTTTTTCAGAAAAACAGGGTTTTCAGAATACATATTTTTAATACTTATAGGAATAATTTTTGGCCCTATATTTAAGATCTTTCCTTATTCTATTATTGTAGAGATATTGCCCTATTTGTCCCAGTTGACTCTGGCCATGATTATGCTCGAACTTGGCATGAGTTTTATGATAGACGATCTTATAAAAGAAGGTTCAAGCGCCGCCGTAAGAACCGTTATCTATGTTATGCTATCAGTTGTATTAATTTTTATAATTTTTAGGTATGTTTTTGACTGGGGCAGCTACTCATCTTTTTTTCTTGCTACGGTTGTAGGAGGGGAAACAACAACTACAGTGGTGCCATATTTGGCAAAGAGCATAAAGGAGGAAGGATTCTTTACGAACATAACTTTAGAAGCAAGCCTTAACAGCGTGATTTTAATAGTTCTTTTTACTTTTAGTTTAAATTCATTTTTACAATCTGTTCCTTTTGACATTAATGGCTTTGAAACCATAGTGAGCTCCTTAATATCTCAAATCAGCATAGGAATTGTAATTGGATTCTTGGCAGCACTTATATGGATCGAATTTGCAAGACATTTTTGGACTGAAGAGTTTTTTTATATAGCAACCATAGGTTATACTTTAGCGCTGTACGCCTTTTTGTCTTTTATAAATGGTAGCGCAATACTCGGAGTTTTAACCTTTGGCATAACGCTCATGAACAACAAAACATTTTTGAACTTTTTTAAAACAAAAACAAGCGAACAGATAATCGATCTGCAGGTAAACTACATAAAGATGTTTCAAAAGGAGATAACTTTCTTTTTAAGAACTTATTTCTTCTTTTTCATAGGGCTTGTGTTTTTTATTGATAAGCTTTTTTCAACATTAACATACATTTACCTTGCAGTTTTGCTGGCTATCCTCCTCGGGGCAAGGTACATTGCTGTTAAGTTGTCTACCAAAAATAAAAAATACACGAACGCTTACTACGTTATGATGGCTCAAGGTCTCACCCCTGCTGTTCTTGCTTCGATGGCCTTGTATTATTCATTGCCAATGTCCCATTATATAGTTACGATCGCGTCGTTGATAATAATAGTTACCAACATAATAACTGTTGCCGGATGGGTTAAAATAGCTCCTTCGCTTGCGCAGCAAAAACAATGATCTACATGATGCAGAAATAAATGAGCCATTTTAATAAAAATTATTTTTATTTGAATAACTTTTGAAAATCTTTAGATAAAGTTTTTTAATTCGTACAAATTGAATAAAAAATATGGGAGGAAATAAAAAGAAAACTTTGGCCGCTATGGAAAAAGAGCAGATGAGAGAAGAACTTAAAAAACAGGGTCTTTTAGAAAAGAAAAAGAAGGATAAAGCAGAAGAAAGAAACAAATCAAAATCAGAATTTATAATGACTTTAAGCGATAGCGATGTGATGAAAATAATAAAAGACATGCCGTTCGTAACGCCATACCAGCTTTCTAAGGCTACCGGCGTTAAAGTAAGCGTTGCGAAAAGTTTTCTTGAGCAGTTAAAGGAAAAAGGGTACATAAAAGTTGTTGGCGGCGTAAGTGGCAGGTATATTTATGTGCCGGTTAGGGCAGCAAGTTAGAAAACGCTTTTTTATTTTTGTTTACTTTTCTTAACTTGTTAAAATTAATTTTGTCAAATGATTGAAATTTTATACAGATAAGTTTAAAAAGGGATAGTGTAAAGGATATTACAAATAATAAAATGGAAAAAATCAGTCTTCTATATAAAGAAGAGAAAACATCGTTTACACAACCTACTTATGACGAACAACTGCTGAACTTTTTAGCTGAAAAAGTTGGAACGCCCTATTATCTTACAGATGAACAGATTATTGCAAAAAACTATAATAAATTAAAGCAGGCTTATTCTGTTTATAGGGGGCCTTCAATAATAGCCTACTCAGTAAAAGCAAACTTTAATCCGTATATTCTAAACTATTTAAGCAAGTTAGACAGTTACTTTGACGTCACGTCTCCTGAGGAGTTGTACTTTCTTTTAAAATCTGGTGGAAAACCGGAAAATGTTGTTTACACAAGTGTTACTGAAACTGAAGATGAATACAAAAATGTTGTCTCAAAGGGAATTAGAAAAATAGTTGTTAGCTCCATGAGAGGACTATATAATGCTATTGAGGCAAGCAAAATGCTCAACGTGGTGCCAGAAATAAGCATAAGGGTTAATCCGGAAGTGCAGGTTAGGGCAGAAATCAGGTCTGCGATGAAGGTTAGCAAATTCGGAGTTCCTTTAAATGGAACTAATCCAGAATCAGCTTATAAAATGGTTAAGATCTTGCTTGATGAGCCAAACGTAAAGTTTGGCGGTTTTCACTTTCATTTGGGTTCCCAGCTGGAAGATCCTAACGCATATTTGCAGGCGCTAGAAAAAATCAAACAGCTAATTATAAAGATTAAAAAAGAAAGGGAATTTAAGATAAACTTTCTTGATATAGGCGGCGGGACGCCAGTAAATTATGGTGTGAAGGTTCCATCTCCGGAAGATATTGTAAAAACCATAATAGAAAAGATAAATGAGCTTGTGGACGTAAATGGTGACTTTTTTACCTTAGCTGTAGAATCAGGGAGGTACATAGTTGCTGAATCAACAGTTATGGTTTCAAAAATAGTCAATTCAAAGTATTATGGAAATAAGAAGATCATCTACTTAGATTCTGGATATCATTACCTTCTTGATATTGCCTTATTGCAACAAGTTTATCCGTTGGAAGTGGTTGGATCAAAGGAAAATAGTGAAGAGAAGCCAATCGTAGCAGGAAGGTTATGCGATTCTATGGATATTTTTCAAGTAGGACCTGAATCAAAACTAGATGGGGCTGAAGTTGGAAAGCTCATTATGATCAAAAACGTAGGAGCCTATTCTGTTGTTTTTAACATGCCTTTTCACAGCCAGGTTAAGCCTGCTATAGTTTATAGATCTTCAGATGGTCATTATTATCTGGCCCGCAAAAGACAAGAATTGCAGGATCTATATGTAGAAGAAGGTGGAAACCTGCTTAAAGAAAGGTTAGAAGTCGTTTAGCTTTTGAGATAGCGTTTTAATTAAATCTACAACCTCTTCTTTTTTTCTGCTGTCAACATATCCAAGTTTAAAATCTTTGGCAAAAGCTTGAAGCTGTGTTCCTTCTAATTTTGAAAATTCGTTAAAAAAATACACGCTGGCTTCCATATCTTTTTTATCTGTTAACAAATTATCGAGCTTTTTTAAAAACACAACCGAATGATTTTTTTGCAAAAGCGATGCTAAAACGCTTGATCTTTGCCTTAAAATTGAACCCAGGTTAGAATCTATCTGTAAAATTTCAAAAATTTTTTTTATTATTTCAGAATTTTCTTTATTTATCTGGTTAAAGATGTGCGAAGGGCTTAAAGATGAACCAGACATGACAATCGCTGGTTCGATTAATCTAGCAACAGATGCGTAAAAAGATACTGATCCAAAGAATGGAACTTCTGACAAGTGCTTTATAGACTCTTTTAAAGATTTTTTCATTAGGCTTTTAATTAAAGCGGGTTTGTTTTCGTTTATTGCTAAACTGTACCTAAGATATGGATCGTAGATAGGCAAAGCTTCATCTTTAAACATAGACCTTTCTTGGCTTAGCCCATAAATTATGATTTTGTCTTCTTCATCAAAAATTAAAGGGGGAATATCAGAAGGAAAGATAACGACGTCGTTATAACAATAACTGTAATTTATTTTTTTAACGTGACAACCTGTATAAATTATAGTTTTGTCTGGAAATTTTGCGATAATCTTATTGATAACCTCTTCTTTTAACAAAATCTTTCACCAAACTCTTAATATTTTAGGATATGTTAATTTAATGCTTTTTTATAAATAATACGCATGGTGCTTTTAGAATTTGAAGGGAAAAAACCCTTTGTACATCCAACTAGTTATGTTTCTAATACGGCTATAATAATAGGGGATGTTAGAATAAAAGAAAATGCAAGCGTTTGGTTTAATTCCATTTTAAGAGGCGACACAAGCACTATAGAGTTGGGCGAATACAGCAACGTGCTTGAAGGAGTTTTAATAAAACCTGACGAAAGCGCGTGCATCATAGGAAAAAAGGTCACTATCGGTAAGGGTTCTATATTAGAAGGCGTTGTAATAGAGGAAGAAAGCATCATTGGGGCTGGATCAATTATACTAGAAAATGCGCGAGTGGGGAGGAGAAGCTTTATAGCTGCTGGCAGCCTGGTTCCGCAGTTTATGGTTATACCTGAAAACAGCCTTGTGATGGGCAATCCAGCAAAAATAGTTGGAGAAGTGAAACCTCAACAAAGAAAATATGCTGAAGAAAGTTGGAGAAAATCCTTAATACTAAAAGATTCATATAAAAACTTAACGTACTAAAAAATGAACAAGGAAAACGACGAAGGAAACATCGAATATAAACTGTTACTTGAAAAGCTCACAGAAGAAAGGGCAGAAAGATTGGCTGCTCAGATGCTTTACAGACTTAACGAAGGACATGGCGAAGCTTTTTACATACTTGGGCTCTCTGATGACGGACAACCTATAGGCCTTTCAGATTCTGAGCTAAGCAGTTCATTAAACAACCTTAAGGTTATAGCTCAGAAAGCAGGCGCTAGCATGCAGATAATAAGGACAGTGCTGGGAGAAAAGGGCGCTGTAGCGGAAGTATATATCAGAAGAGTAAGAAATTACCCGCCTGTAGAGGTGGCTGTAGCTCTGTTAGGCAACGTAGATGCTGGAAAATCTACATTAAAGGGCGTCTTGACTTTTTCGACCCTAGATAACGGCAATGGATACGCGATGTCTCTTGTTGCTAGGTATCTGCACGAAATAAAAATGAGGAGGACTTCTTCAGTATCTGTGCACATAATTGGCTACGATTCTGAAGGAAGGCTTGTGAACGATATTCTGCAAAATTATAATGAACCAGATATATACTTAAAGAGCAGCAAAATTATATATCTGATTGATCTTGCTGGGCATGAAAAATATTTCAAAACAACGCTAAAGGGAATAATGGGCAACCTACCTGATTACAATATTCTGGTTGTTTCGCTGAGCAGCGGTCCGATAGGAACGTTTAAAGAACATCTTGGCATCTCGGTAGCGCTCAAAATACCAATAATAATTGTGTTTACCAAAGCGGATATGGCTCCAAAGCCCATAGCTGAGATGAGCATAAACGAAGTCATAAAAATGCTGAAGATGCCTGGCATAGATAAAATCCCATTTTTCATAAAAGATGAATCAGATTTGATAATTGCATCTAAAAACATAGCAAACGGCAGAATAGCTCCTATGTTTATCGTTTCTAACAAAACAGGTGAAGGGCTTGACCTTTTAAAAAAGTTCATGAACTTTTTGCCAAAGAGAATAAACTGGGAAGAAAAAAGAGCTGAAAAGTTTATGCTTTATATAGATGATATCTTTAAAGTTGCGGGAGTAGGTACAGTAGTTAGCGGGCTTATAAATACCGGGAGCATAAAAGAAAATGAAGAAATCTATGTAGGACCTTTAGCTGACGGTTCTTTTAAGAAAACCTATGCTTTTTCAATATACAAAAATCGCGTTCCTGTTAACTCAGCTTATGCTGGAGATTATGTCACCATCGCGCTTAACAAGATTTCGGCAGAAGAAATAAAAAGCGGAATGGTTTTAACCTCTGATGTAAATTCTGTAAAAGCTGTTTGGAAGTTTAAGGCTGACGTAAGAGTTTTGCATCATCCAACGCTCATAAAAGTTGGATATGAACCTGTTATACAGGTAAACACAATAAAAGAAGTTGTCAAGATAATAAGCTCGCAGCCTCCTTACCTTAAAACCGGGGAATTTGGAAGCGTAGTTTTTCAATTAAAGTACAGGCCTGTAGTTATACACGAAGGGGATACCTTCATATTCAGGGAGGGTAAAGCGCGAGGCATAGGCAGAATAACTGCCATATTAAACTAACTGGTTTTCTGACTTTGCTAAAGAACTGAGCTCGTTCAGCGCCAAATAATAGCTTTCTTCAGGAGATTTTCTGTAGTTGTTTATCATTTCTATCACGTTATCTATTTTTCTTATCCCCTTCAACGCCATCCATCTTAAGTAAGTTTCTCTTTTCTCAAGTTCTGTTTCAAAATCTTTTCTGCTAATTCCATATCTTTGTTCTAAAAGCTGCGCTATTCTGCTTTCTCCGGTGTATTTTATTTCATCTGCTGAAGGGTCCCATTTGAAAGAGTCTTTTATTATAATGGTTCCAGTGCTGCTATCATACCCTGCTATCTCTGCCAACTCTATCATTCTCCTAGTTACCTTTTTCTGCATGCTCACCCTTAACTGTAAGCCAATCATGTTCAGTGTGCTTGCTATAAAATCCTTGGGTATGTTCATAGGCCTTGTAGATAACCTCTCAATCACGGCTTCTATTGTCTCGGCGTGAATTGAAGAAATGCCGCCATGACCGGTCGCTATTGCCTGCAAAAGAGTGTAAGCCTCTTCTCCCCTTACTTCTCCAACTATTATGACATCGGGTCTCTGCCTTAAAGCTTCCTTAAGAAGGTCAAAAAGAGTTATGTTCTTGACAAATTCTGTCTGCACCTCTCTGGTAACTGAGGAGATCCAGTTTTGACGGTAAAGGTTAAGCTCCCTTGTGTCTTCAATAGTAATGACCTTATAATTTATAGGTATGAAAACTGTAAGCGCGTTAAGGGTTGTCGTTTTGCCGCTAGCTGTGCCGCCTGCTATTAACAAAGACATGTTATGCTCTATAGCTATCCATAGGTAGGCAGCAAGTTTTGCTGTCAAAGTTCTAAAGTTTATCAAATCTATTATCGTTATGGGATCTGTTCTGAACTTTCTTATTGTAAAATTTGTGCCCCGACCAGTTACTTCTCCTCCTAGCGTTATTTGTATTCTATGCCCTTCAGGAAGAGTTGCATCAACCATAGGGCTGGAAAAACTTACTGTTCTTCCGCTTTTATAGGCTAGCTTCAGGATAAAAGAATCCAGCTCTTCTTTGCTTGAAAAATAAACGTTGCTTGGCAAACTTTCATAAAATCTATGCCACACGTAAACAGGTATGTTTGGTCCGTTGCATGAAATGTCTTCTATTTCTTCATCGTGAAGCATTACATCTATTTTACCGTAACCAAGAAGATCCCGCTTTATATAATAATAGACCTTATCGCTTTTATCTGTCATTTTTAATTCTTTTAGCCTGTAATCGATGAGCTTTTTCATTTTTTCCCATATCTGTTCTTCCGATTCGTTTAAGTTATAATTAATTTTTTCAAACAAATACTTTTTAACGTCGTCGATTAGCTTTATTTCGCTAGGTTTTAAGGTGGGCTCAAGAACATAATAAATATAATCGCCACGCTCATTTGTAGCTATCCCAACATAAACGTTGCCAAGGGATTCTATTTTTTTAAGATCTATAAACTGTACGTTAGATTCGGGTTCTTTTTCTTCCTCTTCCTCTTCTGGTTTGCTTTCTTTCCTTCTTTTCCAGAACATTAGCTACGCAGTTAAAATTACGCATTTCTTCTTTATAAACTTAAAACTTAAACTTTTTTAAGCATCAGCTGACCTTTTTGGAACATAACAATCGTAAGGTTTGCCGTCATTTATCTTTAGCATCGCGTTTTCAATCTCTTCATTTGCGACATCTACCCACTTTTTATCCCACCTTATTTCTTCCACTTCCAAAGTTGTTTTTCCGCTAGCCAGATCGCTTACAATTTTCCATATAGCAGTTCCATAAAAGGGTTTGACGAGTTTGCAGTTGTTATATTCGCACTTGGCCACTGCGCTGTTCTTTTTCACATAATAGATACAGTTCTTGCAATAAGAATTCATCCATATGACATCTCTTTGAGGCTTGAAATACTTAAGCAGCTCTTCAATGAACTTTTTCTCTCTTTTCTTGTGAACTTCTATGAGCTCCGATCTTCCCTTTTCTGTTCTTGTATAGTAATCTAAATTCTCTGTAATGTTTTCAAATGCTTCTTCCTCTTCTTTTGACATTACAACACTTAATTGTCAAAACGCTCTATAAAACCCTTTGCTGATTTTGATTAAAAGCCGCTGTAATAATAAAAAACTGCATCCAAAAATCTTCAATAAAGATGGCTGTTTCTAATTTTTGATAAAACGCTTTAATATGCAATCAATATTGACAAGCAAAATAGATACGCTACGGGAAATAGCTACCCTCTAGCTTTGCTTCAAGGCTTCTAAATATCATTCTGTCTTTCAACACTGACATTCCGCAGCTATCTGCTACTATTTGCACTTCAATAATATAATCAGGCTTTTCTAAGTTAACTTTTCGATCTACTTCTTTTGCTACAATTTCAATGATCTCGCTTCTGGAAAGCTTGGAAAGCCTAATTTCTGCTTCTATTTTAAAGCTCGCATCAACTGGTATATCAGCCGCAAGCTTTCTAGCAACCTCTTTGATCTTAAAGACGTCTACTGTGCAATTGTTAGTTATGGGAATGAACCTAAGAACCCTCCTTACTTTCCACGGATCAGAATATGCTAGATCCCACAAACGTTTGGAAGCTTCTATGACATCGCCACTCAGCTTACCGTAAGTTGCGCTGTTTGTCTTAAAAGGGAGAAATGTGATGGGTTCGAATTCGCTTAAAAGTATTTTTAACTCCCGCTCAAGCTCTTTCTTATAGTTGTTGTAGGTTGTGGCAACAAAATTAAATTCCAATGGCATTAAATATGCTGTTTAGTCCAGATATAATGGTTTCTCTTGATGCAGCGTAAGAAATCCTTATGTATGTCGGATAGTTATCCCCAAATCCTAAACCGCTAGTGACGCTAACTCGGGCCTTCTCCAAAAGAAACTCAGCGGGATCTGTACCTTTTATGTATTTGCCCAGGTCGATAAAAAAGTAAAAAGCGCCGTTTGGTTTAACGTATTTTATCCCTTTCTCATCTAGCAATTCAATTATTATTTTCCTCCTTTCTGAAAATTCTTTTACCATGCTTTTAACATCTTCTTCGCACTCTTTCAAAGCTGTTATAGCTGCTATCTGCGTGAACGTTGCAGGTGAGGTTGCGGTATGTCCTTGTATCTTGGCCATCTGTTTAATTATTTCTGGAGAAGCTATAGCGTACCCAAGCCTCCAGCCTGTCATAGCATATGCTTTGCTGAAACCGTTGATCAAAATCAATCCTTCATCATAATTTATGTATTTTCTAAATGATACAAAATTTCCTTCATAGACAAGCCGATCATAAATTTCATCGCTTAATACAAAAAGCCCTTTTTCCTTGGCTAATTCTGAGAGCTCTTTTACAGTTCTATCGCTATAAACCGCACCTGTTGGATTGTTTGGCGAATTTACTATGATCGCCTTAGTTTTTTTGTTTATTTTGTTTTTTATTCTCTCAAGATCAGGCTCAAAATTATCATCTGTGTCTATTTCAACAGGTACCCCTCCAGCTAACTTGATTATCTGTTTATAGCTTGACCATGAAGGGTTCAATATTAAAACTTCATCACCCGGATTTAATATCGCATAAAGCGCGTAAAATATACCCTGTTTAGATCCAGGGGTAACTATAACGTTTGAAACATTCACAGAATATTTTTCAGCTATTGTCTCTCTTAATTGAATAACCCCTGCAGATGAAGCATAATGCGTGTAGCCATTCAACATGGCATTGTATGCGGCATCGATAATCTTTTTTGGTGTTGAGAAATCTGGCTCGCCTACGTCAAGCTTATAAACATTTATACCTTTAGCTATCATTTCGTTTGCTTTCTCAGAAGCTTTTAAAGTAGCAGACTCTTCGAGTTCCAACAACCTTGAAGGGACTGTATATCTCATCGTCTAACCTTTTATTTTAGGCATATTTAAATCCTATAATAGCAAGATCATTTAAGTGAGAAAACATGAGGGAATTCGTATACGAAAAACCGGGAGGTGTTGATGTCATAAAAAAGGTGGAAAAAGGTCAGCCGAAGAGCGAACCTGGAAAAGTTATAATAAAAGCCTCATTTGGCTCTGTGAACCATGTTGACATATGGGGGAGAATGGATCTGCCCGGACAACCTTTTCCAAGAGTTTTTGGTTCGGACCTTTCAGGCTATGTAGAAGATCCATCAGACAGCATTTTCAAGAAAGGTGATAAGGTTGTGCTTTATCCGATGAAATTTTGTGGTTTTTGCAAGAACTGCCTAGCAGGCAACGAGAACAGCTGTTTTACAAGAGCTCTTTATGGTGTTCACACCGATGGATTTTTTGCTGAATATGTTAGCGTTCCAGCCAGCAATGTGCTAAAATTGCCTGAAAACGTATCATTGGAATACGCTGCGGCATTACCAGTAGCTTATACCACAGCTTATCATGGTTTGGTAGACAGAATCAGGATGGTGCCGGGATCAACGCTTCTTATTTTAGGAGGGAGCGGCGGAGCCGGAGTTGCAGCTTTGCAAATTGCAAAGGCTTTAGGAGCGCGCGTTATAACAACGACCTCTTATGACTGGAAAGCAGAAATGTTAAAAAAGATTGGGGCTGATGAGGTGTTAAGGCTTGATGAAAAGCTGGCTGAAAATGTATTACGGCTTACTGGTAATGATGGCGTAGATTATGTTTTTGATGCGCTAGGTGGAGCTTACACGAATGTGGCATTAAAAACAGTCAGAAAAGGTGGAAAAGTTGTTAACATGGCTATGACAGCTGGTTCTGAAATTCAATTAAATTTGAGACAGATCTACGCTAACAACATAGATTTTCTTGGCGTTTATTTAGGAACTAGAAAAGACCTGTTTGATCTCTTAAACATGGTTTCGCAAGGTAGAATAAAACCGCTTATAGACAGCGTATTCCCTATTGATGATGTAGATAAAGCACAATTAAGGATGGAAAAAAGAAACCATATTGGTAAAATTTTGTTAAAATTCTAAATTTTTATGATTTTCCCGTATCTGCCCAAGCTGAGCCTTTTTTCCTTTTTAAAATTGCTTACATAACCGTTAATTATTTGCACTTTATCGCCAACTTCTACCATTCCAATTTGGTCTCCCCACAAACTAAGTATTATGCTACCGCTACCGTCTTCAAGCAAAGCGTCCGCAACGCTTGCATCTTGTCCATTTCGTAATCTAACTTTTTTCGGTTCTGATTTATTTATTACCTTACCTTCCACTTTTACTCTGGCACTACCTACCGAAAGATCTCTTATTTTCAATGTAATCTGTTACTGAGCTTGTCTTAAAAAACATTAGGTTAAATTCATACGACTAAAGGTGAACTATCTCAACCTATCAGCTTGTGGCTTCTTTTAATACAATAAAGCTCATGTATCTGGATAAAGATTGTTATCATGCTTACGAGTTTACTAGTGAAAGCTGGAACAATTAATGAACATATAAGGTTTCTGTTCTTAATGGTTATCATTTGTGTTGCAAGCGCATCAAAAATTTTTATTTCAAGATTGCGGCACACCTTTATGCAGAAATGAAAGCGGTTGCGCAAGCCAATGTTAGCAATATTTTTAACGTTTATGAACCGTTGAAGAAAAAGATGAGAATACATTCATATACAGAAAATCTATAAGAACATTATAATGCTTTTTAAATTTGCAGATAAAAGGTGCTTTTTTTAAATCTATATACACCTAGTGCCGTTAACTTAAGCTCATTTTGATCACCTAAGTCCTATTATCAATGAAATGATCCT
>DAXX01000014.1 GCA_002506605.1 Thaumarchaeota archaeon UBA160 | reverse complement strand
TCATTAAGAGGTGATCTTATTTGAGCAGCATCAGTCATAAATTAAATATTTGTTAAAAATAAGCGATTAAAAATGTTAATATTTTAATATTTTTAATTAAAAAGTAAACAATTTTGTTTTATATTTTTTGCAAAGATAAGGTTATATATTCGCATGTTTAAATTATACTGATGACCTTATTATGACTGAGCGACAAAAAATTTTTTTCTTTTTTGAGGTGAAAAGCCCATGGAAAGCATAAGCAAGGGTCTTGAAGATGTAAACATAAAGTGGACAAGACTAACAACAATAGATGGTCAGAAAGGCATTTTATGGTACATGGGATACAGAATAGAAGACATAATAGGCGCTAAAGCATCAGCGGAGGAAATTCAGTACATGTTTTTATATGGCCAGCTTCCTACGAAGTCCCAATTAGAAGACTTTAAGAAAAAAATTCAGGAAGGATATAATATTCCTGATTACGCTATAAGATCTGTAACAAACCTTCCAAGATCTGCTGATTCTGTCGCATTGCAAATGAATGCCATGGCATCTTTTGCAGCTACAGAAAAGTTTGCTTGGAACAAACAGACAAATAGAGAGTACGCTTCTAAAATAATTGGGCAAATGGCCTCTGTTACATCCGTTGTTATAAGACACGTCCTTGGAAAAGAGCCTAAACTTTTAGAACCTAGCGACAGCTTAGCAAAGAGCTTTCTTAAAGCTGTATTTGACAGAGAGCCTACACAAAAAGAAGTAGAAGCGATGAATGCCGCTCTTATACTTTATCTTGACCATGAAGTCCCAGCTTCTACAACAGCAGGTCTTGTAGTAGTTTCAACTTTAGCAGACATATATTCAGGAATAGTAGGCGCTTTGGCAGCTCTTAAGGGTCCTTTACACGGCGGGGCTGCTGAGGCAGCTGCAATGCAATTTCTTGAAATTGGAGATCCATCAAAGGTCGAATCCTGGTTTGCAGAAAATATAAAGACAAATAAAAAGAGGCTTATGGGCTTCGGGCATAGAGTTTACAAGACTTATGATCCAAGAGCTAAAATTTTTAAAAATCTAGCTAAGGAATTAAACCCCAAGGGACAAACCAAAACGCTCTTTGAAATAGCTGAGAAACTTGAAACACTCGGAATAAACGAGTTTGGTAGCAAAGGTATTTATCCAAACACTGATTTCTATTCTGGAATTGTTTATATGTCTCTTGGTTTTCCGCTGCAGAACAACATCTATACAGCACTATTTGCTCTTTCAAGGGTTACTGGGTGGATGGCCCACTTCCTTGAATATGTCGAAGAGCAGCACAGATTGATAAGACCCAGAGCCGTTTATGTTGGTCCCTCTGAAAGACAGTTCGTCCCTATAGATAAAAGGTAAATTTTAATTTTTTATTTACTTATATTTTCTGGCTGTGATGATAAAGAAGCGATGAATTATAATTTTATGATTAAGATCTTGAGCTCTGAGCCGCTTTGATTAAGTTTTATTTTAAGTTATCAATAAAATAGTGAAATTTTATATTTTAATTAATTAAGTAGCTTTAAATAACAACAAAGGGCCTTTAAATAGGGTTAAATTTTGTTTTTCACGTACTATAATCAAAATCACAAATTTAAGATTAAAATTAGATTTTCTTTTGCAGTCGACAATTTGTCCCTTAAAGTTAAATTTCTTAAAAAATATTTATGTACATGCTAGAAGACTTTTTAAAAATAAAATTCAAAAATGGAATAGCAGAGGCTTATTGTGATGAACGGGTTACAAATGCTGTAGGTATAGTTCATGGAGGTTTTATAACAACTCTTTTGGACACTGCAATGGGTTCTTTGATCAAAGGCAAAGCTGTAACGGTGAACATCAATGTAGAATTTTTAGAGCCTGCTTTTAAAGGCAAGCTCAAGGCAAAAGGTGCCATTATAAGACAAGGAAATGATCTTATATTTACGGAAGGTCGAGTATATCAAGATAAAAAGCTCGTCGCCAAGGCTACAGCAGTCTATTTTGTATTACGAGAAGGCCAATTAAAAACAATAGGCTAAATTAAAAAAGTTTTTTTGAAAGGCTTTTATATGATTTAACATGCAAGATATAATAAGCCTGCTAAATCAGGCTGTATCTGGCGAATTAAAAGATGAAGAAAAACTTGGGCAGTTGCCTCCTGGTTTTTACGGCATAGTTTCTCTTAGATTAAAACAGCTTAAGGTTATGGAGTTAACAGCCTCTACTGAAGAAGCTAAACTTGCTGCTAAAGAGCTAAGAAAGAGCATAACTGAGCTTGTTAACACAATTATGGATATAAGGTTAAAGAAAATGGCCAGCGAGCTTCTTAAAGGAGAAACAATAGAGGTAGATGAATATGAAAGGCCTCTGATCCCTTCTCTTGTTAAGTTCATTTCTCAGTTTAACGAATTAAGGTCATATATAATTGATGGAAAAACAAAGGAGCTTGAACACTTTTATAAGGACGCCCCAACTGTTTATTATCTCGTACAATTTCAAAACCCTGCTGACAAATTTATGGGCGTTGACCTTGTTGAATACGGTCCTTTTGAAGCTGGTGATCTTGCAACTTTACCTCAAGAAAATGCAAAAATATTAATAGAGAAGAATATAGTGAAGAAGGTGGGAGAGATATGAAGATACCAAGCATAATTGTTACTTACTGCCCAAGGTGCAGAGAACATACCGAGCATGAAGTATCAATATATAAAAAAGGTAAAGAGAGATCAATGAGCTATGGCGCTAGGTATCATGAAGAAGTAAAGCATGGCTATGGAGGTCAAAAATATCCTGAGCTCAAAAGAACTGCAAAAACTACAAAGAAAGTAACTTTAAAACTAAAATGTAAAAAGTGTGGATATACAATAATGAAAGAAGGGATGCGTTTGAGAAAAGCGGAGATAGTCGAAGAAGTAAAAAATAGGTGATAACTATGCCCCATATAAAACAGATGATTTTAACACCAAGAAGCTCGTTTTTGAAAATAAAATGTCCAAAATGTGGTATGGAGAGGATAGTTTTTTCCCATTCAACCCATAAAATTTATTGCGAAAGTTGTGGAGAGCTTTTAGTCATCCCTAGCGGAGGAAAAGCGATCATTAACAGCGAAGAGATTAGAAGGGTAGACTGATGAGCGCGCAGGAATTCCCTGAGGTTGGAGAAATAGTTTTAGTGACGGTAGAAAGTGTCTCTCCTTCAGGTGTTTGGGTGACTCTTGACGAATATAACAACCTCAGGGCATTTCTTCCAGAAAGCGAAATATCTAAAAGTACGATAAAAAACCTTGAAAAAGCGATCAAGCCTAAACAGAAGCTAGTAGCAAAGGTGATAAAAGCTGATAGACAGAAGCTTGATATAGACGTTTCAATTAAACAAGTCACTCAAGAAGAACAAAAGTTAAAAAGGATTGAAATAAAAAAATCCAAATGGGCCGAAAGCGTTTTTAATATAGTAGCAAAAAGGCTTAATAGGCCTAATGCTGAAAAGGAAACTAAGCTAATTTCACAAAAATATGAAAGTCTTTATTCTGGACTTGAAGAACTGGTAAAAGAAGGTCCAGAGTCTTTTATTAAACTCGGGATAGATGAAGATTTTGCTAAAGAGCTGTATAGGCTTGCAACAGAAAAAATAAAGCCTCCAGTTGTTTCTATAACCAAGATACTTGAAATCTACAGTCTAGAACCTGACGGCATAGAAGTTATAAAAAAAGCTCTAATCGAATCTATAAATGAGATGAAAAATGGAAAAGCTGAAATAACATATATAAGCGCCCCAAGGTACAGGCTTACATATTACTCCGAAAATTATAAAGAAGCTGAAAAAGGTATTAAAAAACTAGCTTCTCTCGTTGCAAAAAAGCTGGAAGGCAAAGGATTCTTTAGGTTGATAGAATAATGAAAAAATACATAAAAAAATGTCCTGTTTGTGGCTCATATACGCTTAAAGATATTTGTCCTAAATGTGGTTCCGCCACAAAAACTGCGCATCCTCCTCCTTTTTCTCTTGAAGATAAATATATGGAACTCAAAATAAAAGGAA
>DAXX01000023.1 GCA_002506605.1 Thaumarchaeota archaeon UBA160 | reverse complement strand
TTTACAATTAATGATTTATATTTTGTAAGTAATTAAAGACTCATGAACCAGCTTAGCATGATAATGCTTACAAAGGGGTTGCGTACCTTTGCTTTTGGTTTAGTGAGCGTAATGACGCCAATATATTTAGCTATACTAGGTTACCCCCCATTTTATGTAGGTTTAGCTCTTTTTCTTATAGTTTCAGGAAATGTTTTTTCAAACATCCTCTTAACTTGGTATGGCAATGCATTTAAAAGGAAAAATTTTCTTCTACTTTTCAGCTTTCTAATGATGTTTTCAGGCTTGTTACTTTTTATGTCATCAAACCTTTTATTCATACTGCTTGCTCTGTTTATAGGAAACATCAGCACAACAGGCACAGAAGCTGGACCGTTCCAATCTATTGAGACTGGGATATTACCGTCTCTTACAAGAGCAGAAAAGAGGAACAGAGCCTATGGTTTCTACAACACGATAGGTTATATCATGTCATCGCTTGGAGCATTGGCATCATCTTTTCCTTCTTATTTTAGAATGTCCATTCTTTCTTTCAGAATTGCATACCTTTTTTATGCTTTTGTTGGGTTGGTACTTTTTTCGATTTATTTTCTGTTAAAAAATATAGAAGCTAGCAATAGGGCAAAAGGTTTAAGCCATCTAAGGGAGACTTCGAGAAAAGATGTAAGAAATCTTTCTATTCTTTTTTCCTTAGATGCTTTTGGAGGAGGCTTTGTAACTCAGTCTATATTGTCTTATTGGTTTTATCTGGTTTATCACGTTTCGCTAAAAAGCTTAGGCTTTATATTTATGCTTGTCAACATTATAACGGCCTTATCAATTTATGCTGCGTCTTTGATAGCAGAAAAAATCGGCAACCTTCATACAATGGTAATAACGCACTTGCTTTCTAATGCTTTTCTAGTGTTAATCCCCTTTGCTGGTTCGCTTATGGGAAGCTTGGCTTTCCTTTTCTTAAGGCAAAGTGTTTCTCAGATGGATGTCCCTACAAGACAGGCTTTTATGGTACAAATTTTTGATGAAGACGAAAGGGTAACCGCAAATGCGATAACTAACACTTTCAGGAGTTTGAGTTCCCTTCCAGGCTCGCCTATTGTAGGGTTCGCTCTTGAAAACGGAATAGTCTATTTACCTTATATTGTTGGAGGAGGAAGCAAATTTATTTACGATGTTTTAGTGTATTTGGTTTACAAAAAAAGAGCAAGGTAAGTTGGCGGTTAACTTCGTTTTTTATGAGAAGCCAAAGTCTCTTATTTCATACGGCTTAGAATTTTTCTCTATATAATTCTTTTTAAAAATCTTATTAGCAATTGAACTTTTCGTTCAATTTGATCTTATAGCATTCATTAGGACATATTTTCAAAGCGCTTCATTATAATCTTAAGAAAATAAAGAAAGGCAGCAAAAGGATGAGGCCTTTTTAGGCTTATATCATAGCATTAAGTTTAAACAACTTCTGGCATGTATTTTTGGAGAACTTCTTCGCGATTCTCTCTATAAACTTTAACGGCATTAGGCAGGTGTTGCAGTATGTCATCGGCCGTTATACCATCTTCTCCTTTTTCAGATGCGGCTATATCACCGGCAAGTCCATGAATAAAAACACCAGTCCTTAAAGATTCTCCAGGCTCTAGCCCTAATCCCATCATAGCAGCAACAGTGCCTGTGAGAACGTCTCCAGAACCTGCAGTAGCCATTCCAGAGTTACCACTCATGTTTATGAATTCTCTGCCGTCAGGATAAGCAATGATACTATGAGCTCCCTTGAGAACCACGTATGCATTAAACTCTTCAGCGGCGGTTTTAGCAATCTCAACCCTTTTTGATTCAACTTCTGCTGTTTTAATCTTCATCAATCTTGCCATTTCTCCAGAATGCGGGGTAAGAATAGTAGGATTTTTTCTAGATTTAAGTACAGAAGTATCTGCAGAAAGTGCAGTTAGACCATCTCCATCAACTATTGCTGGGATGTTGGTTTCTGCAATAAGGTCTCTAATCAAAGATTGTGCTTCGCTATCTGTTGAAATTCCTGGTCCAACGATGATAAAATCTATTTCAAGTTGATCAATTAACTCAAGTAACATTTTTTTATTTGACCGTGAGAGAGCGCCGTTTTCGTTCTCTTCCATCGGCAAATAAACAACTTCACTTGCTTTAGAAGCTATATAAGGTATTATTGATTTAGGTGCTGCAAGCCTTGAATACCCTCCTCCGGCTTTAAGAAAAGAAAGGGACGAAAAATATGGCGCTCCATAGTAGTTTTTTGCTCCAGCTACGACTAACAACTTTCCGAACGTGCCTTTGTGCCCCCAAGGTAGCCTATTTGGTAGTTCAGGCGGCTCGTTTAGTTCGATTTTAATCGAATCTGTGTTATAAAGCTCTGGGGGAAAAGAAATATGTGATACAAAAAGCTTTCCTCCATAATAATATCCTGGATACAAAAGGTTTCCAATCTTTGGAAGTCCGAATGTCACAGTGCAGCATGCTTTTATTGCTGAGCCGTGTACTGCGCCGTCATTCCCCCCTATTCCAGATGGTATATCAATGCTGAAAACTGGCTTTTTCGTTTTGTTTACTTCTTCTATAACATCTCTAAATATTCCAGTAATATTACCTGAAAGCCCTGTCCCAAATAAACCGTCTACAATGGCATCGCACCAAAAAAGTGAAGAGCTTAAGGTTTCAATATCCTCTTTATTTTCTATGACTTTCTCAATTATTCCAATCTTTTGTGCAATTTGATAATTCTTTAAAGCAAAAACTGAAAACTTTAAAGGATTGCCGACCACAAATACTTTAACTTCCGAACCTGAAGACCTTAGCATTCTTCCAACAACTAAGGCGTCTCCTCCGTTGTTTCCCGTACCTGCGACGACTACAAACCTTTTACCTAATGTGCCAAGCTCTTTCTTGATTACCTCATAAACAGCCTGCCCAGCATTTTCCATTAAGAGTTGGTGTTCTATTCCATATTTTTCAATTGCAATAGAATCCATCTCTCTCATCTGTTCAACAGTACTCACTTTCATAATAAGGTCACCGTTAGTAAACAAAAATATCATTCATAAATATTCATCCCAATTTAGGCTATTTATTGGTTTCTGATCTCAGTGGACTACGCCTATCTGGCAGTTGGAGCATCTTGCTTCACCAGGGGCTCGCGCCTTTGCGAATTGGGAGTTTCAATATCAGCTAGCTTTTCGCCTGCTTCAAAAGCGCATCTTTGATATGTATTTCTTGATTGCATATAAAAAGCACTTTTAAAAAGGGCTATCCTTTATAGAAAGAAAGGGACTTTCGCCCCTTAACCCATTAGAGTGCTGTGTTGAATAATTATTAAAAACGCTTTTTAAGATATAAAAATCATATAATTTTATAGATCATATGACTAAATACGAAACGTACTGACTACTTTTAGCCATCTCGATAACAAGCTTTTGAACTATTCAACACAACATATTAGAGTTAAAATTTTTATATGCTTAATCATTAAGCGCATTGTTTAAAAATAACTACGTATATTATTATGTAAAGTGAAGGACAAGCATCTGGGTGAAGTGATCATAGAAGCTATAAAATCTTATGGAGATGAGACCTTGGCAAAATCGTTGCTTTGGCACATGGAAAATAGAAAAAAAATGAACTTAGAAGATATAGCAGACAAACCGGATGAGTTTGTTTCATTTTTGAAAGAAGTTTATGGGCCATTTGAGCCATTTATAGAGGAACATATTATACAGAGCATAGCAAGGGAATACGGTGTTCCTGAACAAAAAGGGCTTGTTGCTATGATAAAGAGCCTAAACGAAAAAAGTACTTAGATCGCTATATTTTTAATAGAAAAATAAGTCTAAACCGTCTTCAAATAGAAGCCAGAGTTAATTTTAAAAAGTGCAAAAATGTTTCACAATTTTCCATAGTATTTATATTTTGAATTAACTAAATTATGGATTAATATGTTATTTTTTGTGCAAAAATATTTTCACTTTTGTTATATTATGAAATTCTTTTTTCACAAATACATTTTAAACAATTAATATTATATTAATATGCATGGATCCATGTGCAGAAAAGCACATAAAATCATTAATGTTACATGAAAACATTAGTAGCATACAAGCAGAGCTTTCAGATATAGCTACACTTTTTTCAATAACAAAGGATGAAATAAAAAAGATGCAAAGTCTTGATTCGAGCGAGGGAGTCAACTTTGAACCAATCATAAAGGAGCTCTCTATGATTGGAAGAGTGAAAAGATGTGCAAAGGTTGCGGGAGAATCAGGGGTAATCTATACCATTGACGCGGTCGTAGAGACAGAAAATAAAAGAATTGCAGTTTACATAAAGACAGGGAAGCCAAACCTGAAAGAGATAATAAAATTCCTTACTGCAGTATATGATACCGGCTTTGATGATTGGCTTTTTATATCTTTTCCTGTTAACGATTATGATTTTTCATCTTATTCCAATAACATAGTAGAAGCAAAAAATTTGGAAGAAGCAGTCAAAAAAATTAAGATCTTGCTAGATGAGAAGAGAAAGGATTACCAGCTAGAGAGCTATTACAGAAATTCTGCGCATACTCTTTAATTTTCTTGCAATAGCTTTCTCGTTATTTGTGCTTTTAGATTCTAAAAAGTTTTTTAAAAAGTATATAAGCAGAAAAGTTATGAATCCAAAGTAAAAAAAGTTAAAATAATTTATTGTAAAAGCCAA
>DAXX01000063.1:7563-10110 GCA_002506605.1 Thaumarchaeota archaeon UBA160 | reverse complement strand
CTAAACGCTAAAATTAACACTATAATTTTAATGCCAAAGCTCAAAGAAACTGCACCTGAAAAGAGAAAAAATTATTCATAATTATAACTAAGCTTCTGCATATATTTAGTTCAAAATATTTTTATAAACACAGATCGTCTTTTAAAACTAAAACATCAATTGAAACAACATAAAAATCTAAATTGTCATAATTAAAATTCCTATTAACTTAATAGCTATGAATGGAAGTATCACACCGCCAAGTCCATATACAAGTACGTTTTCTAAGAAAACCCTTTTAGGAGATTTTGGTTTAAACGAAATGCCTTTAATAGCTATAGGCATCAGTATTGGAATTATTATTGCGTTATAAACAAGCGCCGCGATAACAGCTATATGCAATGGTAAATGGAGAACATTAAGAACCTTTGCAACGCTTAAAAAACTAAGAAGCGCAGGTAATACTACAAAGTATTTAGATACATCATTTGCTATAGAGAAAGTAGCCAAAGAACCGCGCGTTATAAGTAATTGCTTACCCAGCTTAATTACATCAATAATTTTTGATGGGTCTGATTCGAGATCTATCATATTGGCAGCTTCTTTAGCTACCTCTGTACCAGAATACATAGCAAGCCCAACGTTGGCTCTTGCTAGGGCCGGAGCATCATTGGTTCCATCACCAACCATAGCTATAGTTTTTCCTTTACTTTGTTCTTCTAGAACTTTTTTGTATTTATCTTCGGGTTTTGCTTGAGAAATTACATTGCTAATACCAACTTCAGACGCTATAATTTTTGCAGTGATTGGGTGATCGCCAGTGACCATGTATGGTTCTATTCCCATAGATTTTAAAGCATCGATCTGTTCTTTAATTCCTTCTTTTAAGATATCTTTAAGCTCAACGAGACCAATAATTTCGTCACCCACGGCTACTGCTAATGGGGTACCTCCTTCCTTTGCAATTTCTTCTAGTTTTTCATCTAATTCGGGAGGAGCTCTAAAAATATTTTTCATAACATCAGGAGCTCCCTTAAAAATAGGCATTTTCTCATTTAGATAGACGCCGTAAAAATCTGATTTTCTAATTAGCCTTAATTCTTTATACATTTCTCTTCCAGGTAACCTTATTGATTTATAATAAATTCCGCTTTTCCTAGTTTTTGCTGAAAATTCTTCATAAGATGCAATAATTGCTTGATCTATCTCGTTAGGCACATAATTTTTGTTTTGTAAATATCTTAAAATCGCTTTACCTTCTGGAGTATCATCTTGAACAGAAGACAAAAAGAGCGCCTTAGCAACTTCTTCTTCTGAATGCGAGTTAAGCGGAATTATTCTTACCGGTTCTCTTTTACCTAAGGTTATTGTACCTGTTTTATCAAGCAGAACTACATCTATATCACCAGCAGCTTCTATGGCCTTTCCAGACTTTGATATGACTTTTATTTTCCATAATCGCGTTAGTCCCGAAATACCTATGGCTTCTTCTAAAGCTCCAATAGTTGTTGGAAGCAAACAAACATAAAAACCTAAAAGAATAGGTAAACTCAAAGAAAAACCTAAAAGCCTGATAATTAAGCCCAATGAAAAAACAACCAAACTTAAAAGAAAGGATAAACCGTAGAGTAAAATATCTAACTGTTTTTCGCTTTCGTCTTTTGGTCTTTTGGTTTTTTCTATCATACTAGCGATTCTATAAACATATGATTCTTTGAGCGTTTTAGTAACGCGGATTTTGATCCAGTCACTAACTACTTTACTTCCAGAAATAACTTCGTCGTTAACCGATTTAATAACAGGAAGCGATTCGCCTGTAACCAAGGATTCATCTATAGCGGCAGCGCCTTCAACAATAATTCCGTCTAGAGGGATAATTTCATTTTCTTTAACTAAAATAACATCTTCAGCTGAAACTGCATCTGGAGGCACATAAACCTCTGAACCATTTTGCAATATTTTTCTAACTGAAAGGTTTGAGGTAACTTTCAAAAGCGATGAAGCGGTTATTTTTGCCTGATGCTCTGAATAAGAATCAACAAACGTACCAAACCAAACTGTAACAAATATCAAGACCGAAATGGTAGCATAAAAAAAGGTTAATTTTCTTGCATAAATTATATATATAACTGTTAATAAGAAAGAAAGTTCAGTAAGAAGCATAACTGGGTTCTTTTTTAAATAAAGCGGAGAAAGGCGCAATATTGAATCCTTTGTGATTTGTAAATAATCTTTTAATTCCAATTTGTATCACCCGATTGACAGCGGCCCTAAAGCTAGCAAAGGTAATACAGAAATTATCACCAACAAAAATATAAAGAAAACTAAAGAAAGAGAAAAGTGTATTGAATCAATCTTCAGATCTGAGGTTGCAAAACTTTTTTCTTTATTAAATAAAGATTCGGTTAATTTTATTATGAAATAAATTGGTACATAACGCCCTAACAGCATTAATGCGCCAGTAATAATATTAAGAGAACGTAGATTACCAAGAACACCATAGAAGTCGGAACCATTATTGACGCTTGATGATACTACTTCCCAGAGCAGTTCAGTAAAACCATAACC
>DAXX01000063.1:6948-7491 GCA_002506605.1 Thaumarchaeota archaeon UBA160 | reverse complement strand
CTAATTTATAACCTAAAAATTTAGGCATTCTGCCACTCATCAAGGCAGAAAAAAAGATTGTAATGATAATTATAAATATTAAGGATATAAAACCTGAACCTAAGGTTCCAGGCAAAGAATCGCTTAACATTAATATAATAAATATGGCTAATTGCAATGGCGAAAGGGCTTTTAAAGCAAAAACTGAAGCCCCTGTATTTGTAGAAATAGAAGAATAAAATAAACTCAAAGCTGAATACGTATTGAGGTAAGATGGAATAAGAGAATGGAACAAATCAGTAGATGTATTTAAAATAATAAAGCTAAATACAAAATAAAATATTAAAATGGCAAATAATAACGAAAAGCTTAATTTAATATTTTTTGCAAGTTCTCCAACTAAAAAGATCAATGAAAAAGGAAATATATTAATAATTAGTATGTCAATAAAAGCGCTTAAAGAACTTGGCATTAAAGGCCCAACTGCTATGCCTTCTGTGATGTAAGAACCTCCGTTATTACCTAATAGAGTTATTGAATTGTATAGGCTTAATGGCGCATTTT
>DAXX01000063.1:0-6920 GCA_002506605.1 Thaumarchaeota archaeon UBA160 | reverse complement strand
TCACGATCAATGACATTAAAGATAGCAAAATAATACTCATTATAAAATCATAATAAAAATTACCATACATTTTATAAAAAAGCCCTCTGAATATAGATATAGAAACTGCTAAACCAGTTGCAGGAGCTATAAATTGCAAATAAAATAAACTTGTGGTTTGAACTAAAATGGGTAATTGCTGATTAATAAAATGTTGCAAATTTGTGTTTGTGATATATGATGTGATAATATTAAACCATAAATATTCATTATGTGATGGTAAATATGTGATCCATAAAATCACAAACGATAGGATAGCAGAAATTGTGTTAACTGTTATTAAACTTAAAAAATATTCGTGCGAATTCATGTTCCATGAAAAAAATTTCTTTATTATTTTTATATCATCTAAGAAAAATAATTGATACAATAATTTGGCTAATAAATAAGAAAGCACAATAGCAAAAAAATATACAAATATGAACCATATTAAATAATTATATTGCATTATTGTCAATTCTAATCACTTAGGTACTCTTTACCTTTTTCACCTATAATATATTTATAAGGTTTGCTCTCATTAACTCTTTTTAAATATCCTTGACTTGATAAATAAGAAAGCAATCTTGAAGCATGTTCACGTGTGATATTAAATTTTTGCATCACATCACGTGCAGTTATTTCGGCTGTGTTAGCTAGTTTTAGTATTTCAACCTGTGTTACATTAAGAGTATTTGTTTTTTTGATTTTTATATTGTTTGTGTTACTTATAATTTCATTATTTTGGTTATTGAAACTTTTGATATCACTATCTATTTTTTTAACCAGAATGTATTCTTTTGCAACGTCATTTAAAATATTATAATTTTCTTCTATTTTTTTCATTTTAATGTACAGAAAGATTAAAACAATCGTAGAAAATAAGTTATACATAAATGATATCACCAAATAAAAGGTTGTGATGTTCATATACTGATCAAAATATTATCACGTTATTATATAAATTTAATGCATTTCAAACTATTAATCCATACAAAGATTTTTAGAAAAAGTAACCCAATTAATTAAACAAAAACAAAACAACATTTAAACTATACATATTTGTATAGTAATTTATGTCTTCAACAGATAATCATGAAACAAAACCCATTATAAATAGAATAATAAATAATTCTTGTTTAACAGAATTGGAATTTATTTCCTTAATTTATAAAAGAAAAATAAGTTCTTATAGTAATTTGATTAATATTTTTAATCAATATTCTAATTTTTTAAAAAAACCTTCTGGAGAAATATCTACCATCAGAAAACGTGCCAAAAATAACCTTAGATCGTGTTTATTAACCTTAATGATTCTTATTTCTATGGGCATAATTTCAGAAAAAAACTTAATTCAGCTAAAAGAGATAAGCGACATGATTAAAAATATATTAAATGTAGAAAATGATGAAGTTTATAAAAAGTTAGATGAATTGTTAAAAGCTATGATAGAGGAATTTTTTTAATTTCATTACAAATTCTGTTAAATGTAATGACGCCATTTTCTTTTTCTAACAAATTTCCTATTACTATTCCATCGGCTCCTGCTTTTGCTATTTTGGTCGCTTTCTCTATATCTGTTATACCGCCACCTACTAAAAGCAAACCTTGATAAAGCTGTTTGCTTAGAGCAATAGCTGCTGAAGCTATTGGCATAGAAGTTCCTGAGCCACCTTCAAGGTAAACTATTTTAAAACCAAAATGTTTTGCTGCTAATACATAAAGCGATATGAGCTCTGGGATTGAAGGTATTGGCCTAACATGTCCTATATGTGATACTGCACTATCTGGATTTACTACTATGTAGCCAGTTGGAATAGTTTCTAATTTGTATCTCTCTATTAAAGGAGATGCCAGGACTTGCGCATCGATTATATAATATGTTACTGCCGAGTTCATCAGCATCATGTAAAAAATTGCATCAGCTTTTTTAGATATAGCGTTAATGTTGTTAGGGAATATAATTACGGGTATATTAAAATTCTTTTTAATACATTCAATAGTTTTGTCAAGATCTTCCTGAGCTACCAAAGTAGAGCCTCCTACTAGGAAAGCATCTATTAAATTAGATTCAAATCCAGACAGCATTTTCTCTATTTTGGATGTGTCTGGAAAATTAACTGGATCTAAGAGCGGAAAGCACAATCTGCCATTTTTTCTGTTATTAAGCAATTTCTGATATACAGATATTTTACTCATTTGTACATAAATAAGATAATCCTAAGTATAAAAACACTTGCAAACGAATTACTTTAACCTAAGAAAGGGCAATAAGCATAAGACAAAATTTTTTGCTATGTGAATGAACGCTAAAAGATTTGTAGGAGGTTAAAGCCATTCTTGTAATTGCTTTTTTAATATAAAAAATTAATGATATGGTTAATTGTTAATAATTTATCTGTCTTTAAGCTTCTTCTAGTGCTGTTAACTCTAATATTCTTTACTTTTTGAGCTTATGCTTGCTATGGAATGTTGCGTTTACGTATACATTGTCGGATAGTTAACATTAAAATTATACTTATTACTTTTGTAATATTTAATTTTTAACGCCGATAAAGTTATAGCTCTTTTAATTCTGGCAAACCAAGAACATTCATAACATCAGCGATTATTAACTTATAGGCATAAACCAAAGCTAACCTCATTTTTCTTAAGGTTTCGTCTTGCTCATCTAGTACTCTTTTCTTTTCATAAAACACATTAAAAGCTGAAGCTAGTTCATGCGCATAATTAGCGAGAGAGGTAACAGAAGTGGAAAAATAAGCCTTAAATATATAATAATCGTATTTAGCCATTTGTAATAAAAGCTGTTTTTCTTCTTCACTTAGTATTAATTGGTCTAATAAGGATACCTCCATATTAGCTTTTTCAAGTATTTTTGAAGCTCTAGCATATGTGTATTGAATATAAGGTCCAGTATCTCCCTCAAGCTTAAGGGCTTCATTTATATCAAAAACAATTTGTTTATCCAAGTCTGGCCTCATAAGAGAATACCTGATTGCCGCTATAGCAACTTTTGAAGCGACCTCTTCTTTTTCAGATAGCGTTGGATTTCTTTCATTAATCAATTTTAGCGCTACTTGTTGGATAGCACTCATAAGATCATCTAAATTATAATAAATACCACTTCTCCCCGACATGTGGACGATGTCTTTTTCAATTTTACTTTTTGCTATTTTCTCGGCAGTACTTTTTGATAGCGCGACTAAGCCATAAGCTATAACTTTATATTCTTTTGTGGCAGATAAAGCTTTTAACGTTTCTTTTATTAAATTTTGTAAAGGTAATTGCCTTTGGTCTATAAGTATGTAAGCTTCATCTGCTGGTGTATAAAGGCTCTTTAGGTTTCCTGTTAAGGAAGTCGAGTAAAGCTTTGTTCCGTCTGGCTGCGTTGCAAATGCATAATAATAAAAGTCGTCTGGTATTAATCCCAATTTCCATGCTGCATAGGTAAGGTCCTTAGCAATATAAACTGCAGTCCCATCACTTCTAACAAGTACCTTTTTGTCTAATAGAACCCAACAATTTTTATGCTTTCCTTCTGTCACAAACTTTACAAGACCTTTTTCTTTTAACAAATCGAACATTTTTTTCCAGTAACCACCGTGCACAAAATGACTTTCCCAATTAAGTAAATCGTACCTAGCTCCAAGTTTCCAAGTACTTTTTAGCTGTTCTCTTACTATTTTTTCAATTATGGGTCTTGCAAATCTATATATTTCTCCGCCTTTCTCTAGGTCTCTTAAAACCTCACTTCTTTTGTTTTTTAATTCAGCACTTTCTTCTATAGCTTTATTAGCATTAACATAAACGACATCACCGCAATAATGGTCGTATTTATCATTGCTCTCCAGAGAATAGCCCAAATATTTAAACCCTACAATAAGATCAGCAACCTGAACCCCAGTATCATCAATGTAATTTAATACTGTCACTTGATGCCCTAACCGTTTAAAAAGTCTATACAAAGTATCGCCTAAAATGACGTTTCTTGCATGGCCAACATGGAGCGCTTTATTTGGATTAACACTAGTATGCTCAATAATTATTCTTTTCTTTTCTGAAATGTTTATTTCTCCATATCCTTTATTCTTTATTATTTCATTTAAAAATTTTAAATAAAAAGAATCAGTAAGTTTAAAATTAATAAAACCACTTGGATGCGCTTCTCCGCTAATGTCCTCTTTAGAAACTTTGATTTTGTATAAAAGATCTTTCGCAGCTTCATAAGGAGAGATTTTAAACGTTTTAGAAATTATAAAAGCAGCATTTGTCGTAAAATCGCCATAACTAGGATCTGTAGGCTCTCCAACGTAAATAGTAGGCTTTGCTATATTGTATTCTTCCATAGCTTTATTTATCGATTCTGAAAGGCTATTTAACTCTGAGAGGTATGAGATCATTGTTAATCAACCATTCTAACGCTTCTAGCACACCCATTGCTCCCTGTTTATTAGTTATTATAAGTTTTGTTTGTTCTTTTACGTTTTCATTTTTTATAATATAATTTTTGTTAACCAAAAAAGAAAATCCAGACTCTGCAAACATATGCTCGTCTACTTCACTATCTCCAATGCTAGCTATTTCCTCTTTCTTTATGTTCATTTTTTCTGCAATATATTTTAAAGCGACACCTTTATTTGCGTTAATGCTCGCCAAGTGATACGCAACGCCGCTGTCCAATATTTTTGCATTAAATCCGTTCTCTTTGAGCATTTTGTTTGCAATATTTATATCAAAATTTCTTTCTAACAAAATTTCTGTAAGCCTTGGCATTCTTTGGTTTATATTTATGTTTTGAAGGTTTTGAGCTAAAAACTCATAAGCTCGCAATGATTCAATTAAATCACCAAAAATCTTTACCTTTGTAGGTTCATTAAAAAATATAACTCCACCATTTTCGCTTATACCTAATTTAGCAAAACCTAAAAACCTGGAAAGAGTATAAGTTTCAAAGACGCTGCGTCCTGTAGCTAGAATCACCTGCACTCCATTATCTTGCATCTTTCTAAGTATAAGAGTTGCGTCTAAGTTTATGCGACCATCTTTATCTGTTAATGTTCCATCAATATCAACAGCTAAAACCTTTATCATACGCAATGATATTTCTGCAATTATATTTATTGATAACTTAAAAAAACCAAAGCTTAGAGGTGCAATAGGTGAGAAAAATTTATAAAAACTAAATGCATATCATGATAAGCCGGCCATAGGGGTAGGGTCCTACCCGGTCTCATCCGAACCCGGAAGTAAAACCTACCATCGCCGCTGTGTTAGTGAGGTGCGCAAGCCCTCGCGAAGCAGCGGTGCCGGCGCCTATTATTTTGTTAACTTTTTAGGTAGTTTTCCATCTTAGAATATATGGAGTCTACAATGTTGCCTTTAATTGTTCTTTTATCAAACTCCTGCAGAATTTTGATAGTTATTCCTGAAGGGGTAGTAACTTTCTTGATTAAGGCATGAAAGTCTATATTGTTTTTAATAATGTAGTTTGATGTCGAATAAGCCATAAGGCTAACGATTCTATCCGCTACATCTTTTTCTATCCCTGCAAGAACAATGTATTGAGATAAAGAATCTAGGAAATAAGCAAAAAGCGCAGGGCCGCTTCCGACTATAGGGACTAAAGCGTCAACAACTTTTTCATCTGTTAGATATGGATCCCCTAGTCTTTTTAATAACTCTTTTAGATCTTCAAAAATCTCTTTAGAACAATATGCCAGCACAGGCGCTTTTCTTGTTTCAACTGCTATACTGCTCATAATTTTGCATATTTTTGCACTAGGAATTTGTTGCGATATTTTTGCATAAGGATATAGCGCGACTAGCGACACAATAGTTTTTCCTTTTGCATTAAAGGATATTTCTTCAAAAAGTTTTTCTGCGTCAGCAGGCTTTACAGCAACAAAAATTACATCAGAATTTTTCATAAGACTTGCCAAACTATCCGCACGAATTATGTTTTTAAACTTTGGTATTTTGTATGAGCTTCTATCATAAACATTTATAATGTCGACTTTTTTCTTCGAGAGCGCTACACTTAATGCATACCCCATATTACCTATTCCTATTATACCTATATTCATTCGATTGTTTAGCCTAAGTACACTCAACTTTTAAATCATGCTGTTATATACATAAATTATGGCCCTTAATATTGCGGAATCCGAATTTGCATTTATAGTACTTGCTGCTGGAGAATCAACTAGGTTTGGCGAAAACAAACTACTTTACAAAGTAAACAACAGCTCTATCATAAGGAGAGTTGTTGAAGAATGTTCTTTAGAAAATTTTAAAACAGTAGTTGTTGTCGGTCATGAAAAAGAGTTAATTATGAAAGAGCTCGAAGGGCTAAATGTGCTCTTTGTTATAAACCCAGAATATAAAACAGGAGGCATGAGTTCTTCAATAAAGGCTGGAGTATCAAACATAAGACCTTCAAAAGCATACTTGATCACTCCAGGGGACATGCCTTATTTACAAAGTTGGATTTGCAAGAAAATTATAGATGTTTACGCCAGTTCTAAGGCAAAGATAGTTATTCCTAGCTTTGAAGGCAAAGGGGGACATCCAATTCTGTTTGACGCTACATTAAGGGAAGAACTTTTGACTGTTAATGAGGAAACTAAGGGGTTAAAAGGCATTTTAAGGAGACACGAGAACGACGTTTTAAAGTTTGAGATTGGGACTTCAAGAATATTAATAGATATTGATTATAAGAGCGACCTTGACACAAGAAAACCAATCGATAAGTGATTTAAAATTACTTTCGTGTTTAAAAATATTTTTAATGAAGAGGCTGATGCTGGTCAAATAAGATCATCTCTTCATGAAAATATTCCGTTTATACCTTTATAGAACATGAACCAGTTGTAAAATGTAAAGAATAGCCTCAGCGTTAT
>DAXX01000067.1 GCA_002506605.1 Thaumarchaeota archaeon UBA160 | reverse complement strand
GGAGGAAGTCAGCGTACTGCTTGTTGGTGTTTCTCGCTTCATACAGAGAGCTCGCGCCTTTGGAGTTATATGTCAGCTAGCTTTTCGCCCGCGTCCCGCAGGCATATTGTTACTAAATTTTTGATTTCTTATAAAAGCATTTTTGGCAAATAACGCGCCATTTATTTTTTCCTTTCGGATCAGGGGTTTTGCCTATTTAACATTCCGTTAAGTTAAAAGCACAATTTATAAGTTTCGGTTCAAATAATTTTCGTTCAATGAGCAAAGATCCCGAGGAAAATAAGCTGGAACGCCTATTGAAAGATGGACTTACCTCTCTTTGGAGAAAGGAAAAATCTGAACATCAAACAACAAAAGGTATATATTACCCTTCATATATAGGATCTTGCCTTAGAAAGCAGTTTTATATTTATACTGTGGGAGAATCTGTAACCTCTGAAGAACTGGCCATATTTATGACTGGAAAAGGAGTTCACGAATTGGTTGCTAAAGCGTTTGGAGAAATAGTGAAGGTAGAAAGCGTTGAAGAAAAGATAAGCCTCGAACTAACAGACAAAATAAAACTTAGCGGAAGGATAGATATTATAATTGCTGACATCGAGGGAAAAAAGTACCTTATAGAAGTTAAAAGCGCTAGTAAAATACCAGATAGCCCCTATGAAAGCCATATGTTGCAGTTGCATGCATATATGCAGGCTTTAAAATTTGAAGAAGGATATTTGCTTTATTGGAACAAAAGAAGTGGAGAAATCAGAGTTTTTAAAATAATAAAAAATGATGAAATGATGAAAAAGCTTTACGAAAGAGTAGCTATGCTTGATTATTATATCTCGATTAACTCACCACCGCCACCTGAATCTTACCAAAACGGAAAAATCTGGGAATGCAGAAAGTGTCCATATCTTAATTTATGTAATCCAGGCCCTGTTTGATGCACTTAATTATAAAAGCTTATTAAATATATGCATGTAAATTATTAGAGCGTTGATAAAAGTTGGAGCGTATGAAATACGTGAAGCTAATCCGGACGATGTATTAGAAGCGGTGAAAATAAATGAAAAGACTTTGCCTGAACACTACACTTTTGAATTTTATATGGAAATTTATAGAAATTTCCCCGAAGGTTTTCTTATAGCATGGCTTGATAAGAACGCGGTAGGATATATAATGAACAGGATAGAAAGAGGGCTTTCACATTTTGGCTTTTCAATAGTAAAGCAGGGGCATGTAGTTTCAATAGCAGTTTTGCCAGAGCATAGAAGGAAGGGATTAGGCACAGCATTACTACAGACAGCCATTGAAAGAATGAAAGGCAGGGGATGCCAAGAAGTTTATCTTGAAGTCAGAGTTACAAATGAGGAAGCAATAAGGGTTTATGAAAAATTAAACTTTGTAAAGGTCAGAACAATCGAATACTATTATAGCGATGGTGAAGACGCTTACGTCATGGCCAGAAAGCTTTGATGAAGATACTATAAAAGCTATAAGGCAAGCCATTCCTGACAACAAACTTTTAGAATCGTTTTTTTCAAAAAGGATTTCAATAGAGGAGCTAGCAACTAAACTAAACTGGAAATCCTTTGAAAAATTAACTGAAATCATATTTCAAAGTATTGGATATTTGACACTAACTAACTTTAGAATAAACAGAAAGGAGATAGATGTTGTTGCATACAATCAAAATTTAGTTTTTGCTGTAGACTGCAAACACTGGAAAAGGATGCCGTCTTCTTCTTTAAAGAAGAGCGTTAATGCGCAAAAAGCTAGGGCTTTACTTTTAACTTCTACATTGACCTTTTCTAAAAAACAGATCATACCTTTAATAGTCACATTATATGAGAGCGAATTCAAAATCTTATATAATGTGCCTATCGTACCAATATTTAAACTGAAGGATTTTGTTAATAATGTATATGGATATATGGAACTTATAACGGTTATAAAGGGCCCGTAGCTCAGCCAGGATAGAGCGTCGGCCTCCGGAGCCGAAGGTCGCGGGTTCGAATCCCGCCGGGCCCGAAATAAATTACCCTGACTAGCTATCAAAGCTTATAGGTTCATATACACGCTTACATTCAAATAATTCTTTTCATGTATTCAGCATGCAGGTTTAGGCGCAATAATCCCAGAGCATCTCGTCGTCCGCTGGCAAGGCTTTTCTTTCAATATTATAAGGACTGAACCGCATCCTACCAAACTTTAGCT
The DNA here is from genome assembly GCA_002506605.1 of Thaumarchaeota archaeon UBA160. GTDB lineage: Archaea > Thermoproteota > Nitrososphaeria > Conexivisphaerales > UBA164 > CAYFFZ01. The sequence continues at coordinate 28,060 of DAXX01000067.1, read as the reverse complement.
CATAAGTTTTTGTCTCGTAAAGCTTTATTTTCTGCAAGGTTTCCTTTTTGCCTGATCATTGCGTTCTTTTTAATATTTGACATTGATCCAAAAAGAATCGTTCACAAAGGAAGTTATACATTCCTACTTTACAAAAGTAGGCTTCAATTCTTTAACCCCTCCTCTTAGAATAAAAGCGTACTCTAGAATTATATTAATAATGTAGCTTATAAAAGAATCTAAAACGATAAGGTTAAGCGCGTTTTTCTTTAGAAAGCGTTTCGTAAAGCTTTATAAGCGCTTGTATGCCTTTTTCTCCATATCCAAGATTTTCTGCAGATAATAGCATCTGATAGGTTAAAGACGTTGCAAATAGTGGAATCTTTTCTTTTTTTGCTTCCTCAAGAGCATATCCAATATCTTTTCTCAAATGGGAAAGCTTAAATCCAGGTTCCATGTCCCCTTTCATAAGCCTAGGCATATATGATTCTATCGTGAAGGATCTTGCACCTCCTGTACTTAGGACCTTATAAACTTGCTCTATATCAATGTTAAAAAATTTGGCTAGCTCTATAGCTTCTATCATGGCTACGTCAGAAAGTGCAACAGCTATCTGGTTAACAAGCTTCATCTTTTGCCCAGATCCAACAGGTCCCGCATAAATTATCAATTTACCCATAGTTTCAAAAATCGGCCTAATTCTTTCAAATACTTCCTTTTTTCCTCCTACCATTATGGTAAGCTTACCTTCTTTGGCCCCAACATCCCCTCCAGTAACAGGCGCGTCAAGAAACTCCACTTTAAGCTTTGCAAGCTCGCTCGCGAACCTTTCAGCATATTCAGGAGAATTTGTGCTCATATCAATTACTATGAGCCCTTCGTGAGCGCCACCGATAATGCCATTTTCCCCAAAAATGACGCTTTCCACGTCAGGAGCGTCTGTTACCATAATAATAACAACGTCACTTTTTTCAGCAACTTCTCTAGGTGTTTTTGCAACTGGAACCCCTGCTTCTTTAAAGATTTTTGTTTTTGACTCTGTTCTGTTGTAAACGATAAGGTCATATCCGCCTTTAAATATGTTGTACGCCATTGAAGAACCCATAATGCCCAACCCAATAAAACCTACTTTCATGCTTAATATTAACAATCTATTTTTATTTAGCTTTGATGCTCAAATTTTTTAGCTAATTTATAAATTAATATCAAAGTGAACTGCTTGGGTTAGCGTTTAGGTTTCTCAGTTTATAGACACGTTTATCTTTAAATAATTCTTTTTATGTATTAAGCATGGATGTTTAAGCGCAATCGTTCCAGAACGTCTCGCTTTTGCATTTATATCTTGGCATGCATTTTTTGATTGTAATAGCGTTTCTAGGAAGAGTCACATATGTCATCTTACAGAAAGAGAATTCTGCTCAAATGCAGGTACAATTAAAGCAGCTAATTGTATAACATAAAATAAAGTTTATAAACTACAAATGTAATTGATAAGTCATAAATGACAATAATGGTTTTTGGAGCTGACGGATACATAGGATGGCCCTTATCCGTAAGGCTTGCAAAAGAGCTTGACGAAGAAATCATAGGAGTTGATAACCTGATAACTAGAAAACTTGTAGAAGAAGTTGGAGGAACAAGCGCTTTGCCCATTGGTTCTCCTGAAGAAAGAGTAAAAGCCTATGAAAAAGCATACGGTAAAAACAACCTAAAGATTATAGTCGGCGATCTAACCGTTTATGAATTTGTAGACAAGCTTATAGAAAAATACAAACCTCACACCGTTTATCACCTTGCGCAGCAAAGGAGCGCGCCATATTCTATGATAGATATAGATCACGCTGCGTATACAGAGGTTAACAACGTCTTAACGAATCTTAACCTTATATTTGCAATAAAAAAGCATTCGCCAAAAACGCACATAATAAAAATGGGTACAATGGGCGAGTATGGAACGCCAAGATATAAAATCGAAGAAGGATGGATGAACGTTACATATCATGGTAAAAAATACAGGATTATGATACCTAGGGATCCTGGATCTTGGTATCACGTAAGCAAAGTTTTTGACACATATAACATAATTTTTGCAAACAAAATATGGGGAATAAGGGCCACAGATGTTCAACAGGGAGTCGTATATGGCAGCAGGACAGACGATCTAGTTAACGATGGATTAAACACAAGGCTCGATTTTGATGGCGTATGGGGTACAGTTATTAACAAGTACTTTGCACAGGTCATAGCATTTAATAAAATGCTCATTTATGGTACGGGTTTGATGAGACGTAGCTTTCTTTCCCTCCAAGATAGTATAGATTGCTTATTCCTTCTTGGCCAAAAACCCGCAGATGAAGGAGAATACCGCGTAGTCAATCAGATGGAAGAAATTCATAATACTCTTGAACTTGCAAGAAGGGTTGAGAAAATTGTGAAAAAATATGGATTTGAACCAGAGTATGTAAGGATACCTGATCCAAGAGTCGAAAAACAAAGACATAAATATTCTGTATCTCATAGAACTTTAAAGAAACTGGGATTTAAACCAAAATATTCCATGGATCAAGTAATGGAGGTTATATTCAACGACATGCTAAGATATCAAGATGTGATAAAGGCGCACGCTGATGCTATATGGCCGCATGTATACTGGGACAAATTAAATGAAGAAAACAAACAACTATACTTAAATGCTATAAATAAAAATATGATAAATAGATCAAAATCCTATATTAACAGCTTATAACTAAAATTTTAAACATCTGCTTATCCAAAATAAAGCGCAATAAATGAAAGAAAGTTAATTGTAAATTGTACTAATTTACTAGCTGCCTCAGCATAAAAATTTGAATGCAGTTGTAAATTTCGAGCGCTTTGCATGAACAGGATACCTTTAACGTTATGGAAGTCCATAACTTAGATATGTTATACTATACATTCCAAATACATTCGCGCTGTATTTGTCGCGTCTCAAGTTCAATTGCATTTATCAAAGCGCAAAAAGATCAAAATTTTTGTCAAGTTTTGCCAAACTAAAACACATCAACCATTAGCCAAAATTATGTACTATAAATTTTTTATATGGTTCCAAAAATTGCAAACAAAGCTATGATTATAACGAACGATATGATGTAAACGATTTTTCTTTTTTTCGAAAGAGGCGATACAGAATCCAGAAGCTCTGTAGTTCTAACGTTCTGTACAAAAATCACAGCTAAGGCCAGCACAAAGTAGCCTAAAAAGCTCATTATGATTATACTTAATAGATCTAAAACTAAAGAACTCTTTCCTAAGCTTGATATCAAAAACCCACCGTCTAGGCTTGTTACCGGAAGAAAATTAATAAATAAAATAGTTATACCTACTGCTGAGCCTTCTAAAAAAAGGTTTTTGCTATTAAAAACTCCATGAAAAAATTGCATTAAGAAAGGCTCAGCCAATTGTTTTTGGAAATTCAAATTAACCTTCAGGCTAAATACTAAAAAAATGATAACGCCTAAAAGAGCAGCTATGAACGGATAAAATGCTTCATCAAACATGGCGTCGCGATTAACTGTTTCACCTGATTTTGCGTTTATAAAGCCCATCATAGGAATGATTCCGGGAATTCCAGGAATAACATAGGAAGCAGTGCGCTGCGCCTTTCTAAAATAAAATATCATGTATTTAGAAGCTTCATGCAAAATTAACATAGCTAAAATAGGCGCTTCGTAAGCTATCATTAATTCACTATAACTTCCCAACTTATAATAACCATCTAAAAGTATAGTCCCAAACGAAGCTAAAAGCAAAAATATTTGGTAGATATTATGTTTGGGTGTTTTTTCTGTCTTTTTCGTAATTGTTAATATGTATTTAGAACCTAATTTTTCGAGCTTTGGTACGTATTCTAATTTTTTTATCTCATTATAAAGGCTGATGAAGTTATTTTTTAAAAAAGAAGGCTCATCGCACTTAATTTCAAATTCATAACCGTTCTCAATGTAAACTAAATCTTCTACGTTAAAATATTTTTTAACTAATGCTTCTATTTCTTCCATTATTTCTTGTTGTTAGTATAGCATAATCCAATTTAAAAGCTATTATATAATTTTTTAACGTTAATAATCTAATGCCGGTCAAATAAGATTTTCAGATAAAAGTTAAGGTGCGGATCGTTCCTGTCAGCTTTATGGTGCTGAGCTTAACGAAACGCGCAAGCCTTTTTTACGTTTACAGCTAGTTCAGTTTCTATAATGGGATGAACGAAATGCATTACTAAGGTGAAGCGCAATTTAACCAATATTAATAATTTGATTTATAAAAGTAACAGAACTTAAACTCAATCTTACAAAAAATCAGTTAGCTTCTGTTAAATGATTATCTAATTATCACATCAAAATTATAGCACTAGATGCACATACAAAGGTATGTAAATTATTTGCAAACAAAAGCTTACTCAAGCTTAAATGGAGCTGGGGTCGAAATTAGAATAGTTTATTAAAGGCTTAAATAATTTAAAAGTTCAGTAAGACTTTTGATCACGTGTTTTTCCTGATTAACAATAGCATAGTTATCATTTAATAAAAAGCCACGTGCAGTTGCCTTGAACATACTTTCGTCATAAATGGTGTCTCCTACAGATATTGCTTCCTCAGCGGTTAGGCCTTTTTCTTTTAGATACCTTTCTACTAATCTGTATTTATGCAAAGGTTCTACTTCTATTATTGCTTTTTTTATGAATCCCCTTTCGTCGTATACAAACTTGTTCGCATATATTTGGTCAAATTTGAGTTCTCTGCCAACGCGAGCTGCAAATTCATAAAGACCAGCTGTGACCATCACAAGATGTATTCCATGTTTCTTAAGCTTGCTAGATACAATAAGCGCATCATCTCTTATAGTTATCCTTTTTGTGAGCTCTTCTATCATGCTTTTGTTTACATCTTTGCCGTTTTTTCTCCAATATTGAACGTCAAGTTCCACAAGTTTTTCATATGATATTTTGCCATCCAAATAGTCTTTAAGATATGGAGATGTGTCAAGCCCTACGCTCTTATATATAAGATCCCAAGAGTTTTCTTTAATTAAAGTTCCATCCATATCAAAGAAAACCGCTTTTACTTTCAAATCCCAGTATTAAGAATTTGCTGATAATTAATATTTTTCTAACGATTTTTACATAGTTCTCTTATGGATTCTTCTATAACCTTTATTGCGGTCAAGTATTCATTCACAGAAATCCTTTCCTGATCTGTATGTGACAGTTTTGAATCTCCAGGCCCATACGCAATTATTGGGATTTCATAATATGATCTTAAAACATTTCCATCGCATGTTCCAAGCTTTTTTACAAAGCTAGCTTTGACGTTTAGAATTTTATATATTCCTCTAAAAAAAGAACGCGGGAGCTCGTTTGATGGGGAGGTACTGAAAGGTTCAAGCCTATCTTCTATTTGATAGTTATCGCCAAGCAAAATTTTTTCAAGGTCAAATGTGTTAAACTTTGGAGGAACTCTTATATCAATGTATACAAACGCATCTGCTGGAGTTTTATTAGTAGAGTCGCCGCAACCGCACTGAACAACCTGCGCTGTTATACTGTCGAAATATGAAGTAACGTTAGCGTTAAGTCCTCTTACTTTGTTTTGTATTTCATTTATTTTTTCAATCATTAATTCAAAGGCTGTTTTCTCTTCGATAGGTGAAGACGAATGATACGGCTTTGCTTTAAAGTTAAGCTTGGCTAGCAACCTCCCTTTATAACTTACTGCCACGTTATTTATTCCTGTTGGCTCGCCAAATATGGCGTAATCTGGTTTTTCTTCATGTTTAATTATTTCATTCATGCCTTCGCTCAAACGCTCTTCATCTGTTACGGCAATAAATTTTATACCACACGGAACATCCTTTAAATTTATTGCAGCGTGAAGAAGTGCCGAAAGAGATGATTTGGCGTCAACTGCGCCTCTACCATAAATATTGTTTCCATCATAAAATACGGGTAGCTCACCAGGGACTGTATCCATATGGCCTATCATGTACACTTTTGGCGAACCGTCCTTTACTTTTAAGATCACATTTTCCGCTTTATCTTGTGATACGTCGTTATATCCGATTGACTTTATATAATTATATATGAAGTTAGAAATTTCTGATTCTTTAGTAGAAGGCGAGTATATTTTTAAAGCTTCAAGAAGAAAAACCACAGGATCTGGAAAATTCACCTTTTAGCTACCTCTGTGGCGTATTCGACTATCTTATCTGGTATATCAACTCCAGTTACAGAAACCGAATTCTTAAATTCAACAGTTCCGTTTACCTCATGCACAACAATACCTTTTTCTGTTTCCATCATGTCCACGCCGTAAACACCATCTCCTATAGCTTTTGCTGCTCTTAAAGCAAGATCTTCTATCTCTTTGGTTATGGGGCAGTTTTCGGCTTTTCCACCTAGCGCTGTATTCGTTCTGAAGTCTCCAGCGGCTTGATTCCTGTAAATTGCGGCAATTACTTGATCGCCAACTACAAATGCCCTTATATCTCTAGGAGGCCTCTTCACGTATTCTTGCAAATAATAAACTTGGTATATAGGATCCATATACTCGCGTTCTTCAAATACCGCTTTTGCTGAATAATAGCTGTCAAGCAACGCCACCATTCTTCCCCACGATCCTACAACAGGTTTTATAACAGCTTTTTCGCCGAGCTCTTTAAACGCTTCTATAGCTTTTTCAGGAGAAAATGCCACTATAGTTCTAGGCGTTGGCACATTGTTCTCTTTTAGTTTTACTGTTGTAAAAAGCTTATTACCTGTTATCATGAGGATCTGCGAATTGTTTATTACCTTCACCCCCAAGCTTTCTACTATAGCCGCGCTGTGAAGCCCTTTGTAGTAGCTAGTTGTCCTTTGCAATGCAACTTCTCCAAACTTGCTATCATAATCTTTGGTTATATCAAAATGTTCATCTTTTATATCTATGAGGCTAACCTCAAGGCCTCTTTTTAAAGAAGCTTGATAGAGCGCTTTCTCTTCCCATCTTATGAGATCATGAAGTATTGTTATCTTCATTTTCTTTCACCAGAAGCTAAAATTCTTTGCTTTATTTCATTATTGAGCTCTAGCTCAAAAAGATCGCCCATTTGGAGGCTTTTAACACCGTGCGCTACCATTTTTGCTAAAGCCTCATCGCTTTCTACCCCTAAAACCTTAAGAAGGAAAGATGCCCCGTTTTTACCTATGAGTTCGCTAAATACTATTTTTCTCTTTTTTCCTAAGAACTCAGGTGTAACCAGCTCATAAGCTATGGCGTTGTTCAAAATTGCAGCTATATGTGTACCGGCTTTGTGTTTGTAGGCGTTTTCACCCATTATAGGTTGATTCGGAGGTATTTTGTAATCTATGTACTCTTCCAGTACCTTATAAACATCGTTTAGCATTTCGTACCTAACGTCCAATTTTACACCATATAGAACATAAAGCGCTAGCACAAATTGGGCCAAATCTGTTATGCCTGTCCTTTCGCCAAGCCCTCCAATTGTAGTATGAACCTGATCTGCTCCTGCTTCATATCCAGCAAGCGCATTTGCAAGGGAAAGACCCATATCGTTATGGCAGTGAACGTCGATCGGTACCGGAGCGACCTCTTTTACACTTTTTACTAGCCTGTACATACCGCTAGGTTTCATGGCTCCCACTGTATCCGGTATGCTTAATCTGTCCACGTTTGCTTCATAAAGAGATCTTGCAAAATCTCTCAAATATGTTGGGTCTGCTCGGCTAGCGTCTTCCAACGTGACCCTCACTTGAAGCCCATGAGACTTTGCATAGTCAAGCGCCGTAAGAGTTCTATTTAAGGCTTCTTCTCTTGAAACATTTAATTTGTACTTTAAATGTATGTCAGAAACAGAGTGGTACATAGCATAAAACGACGCGTCACACCTTAACGCAACGTCTATATCTTCTTTTAGTGCCCTTCCATGAGCCACTATGGTTGCGCTGAGCTTAGCTTTTACAAGCTCTTTACAGGATTCAAAATGCGAATCGGAAACAACCGGAGAAATCTCTATAGAATTTACTCCAAAATAATCTAGCATCCATCCTATCTGTAACCTCTGCCTTTTTGTAAAAGATATGCCTGGAGCCTGTTCTCCTTCGCGCAACGTAGAATCAAGAATCTTCACCTTTTTATTAAAAAAACCTCCGTTATATATTTGTGCGAACCCTAAACTTTCTTCTAAAACGTCTCTTAATTCGTCTTGCATAAGGAGGTTATAACGCTTTACTTTATAACGTTTTTCGTTAAAAAATATTAAAGCTCTCTAAGAATTATGACGGTATTAGTATTAATTACGCCGTTAGCTTTTCTAATATCGTCTATAACCTTGTTCACTTCTGCTATACTCGGAGCTGATATTAAAACAGCTATGTCATACTGGCCTGTTATTTCGTAAACTTTTTCGACGCCTTTTATTTTTGATATATTTGCCGCTACCTCATAAGTAGGTATATTTGGAGATGTTGAAAGCAAAGTTAAAGCCATGGCTCTTTCTCTTTCTTTAATTTCAATTGTAAACTTCTTTATTATTCCATCATCAACTAATTTTTTTACCCTTCTCCTTACGGCTGCTTCTGAAAGGTTCAGCTGTTTACCTAGGTCAATATATGAAGCCCTGCCATCTTCTTTTAAAAGTTCCAATAACCTAAGGTCTATTTCATCCATATCACTATATCGGCAGCAAGAGCTTAAAAAAGTTTCTAAATAAACCTTTTACTATCGATTTCCATAAGACTTTTTTCGATTATTGATAGCGCGTTATCTATATCATTTTGAGTAATGATGTAAGGAGGAAGATACCTCAAGACTGTAAGACCCGAATAGAGAGATATGAGGCCGTTTTTTAGCTGAGCAAAAAGCACATCCTTGAACCTTATCCTTAAGTCTAATGCTATCATCAAACCTTTTCCTCTGACTTCCTTAACAGTATGGCTGTTTAGTTTTCTCAAGCCCTTCATAAAATTTTCACCTTTAGTCGGTATATCGGCTAAAAGCTTTTCAACTTCCTTTATTGTAGCAGCCCCTGCAGCTGAAGCTATAGGATTGCCGCCCATTGTGCTGCTGTGTTCTCCTACTTTTATTACAGAAGCTATGTCTTCTCTTACTGCAGTAACGCCCATAGGTATGCCGCCGCCTATTCCTTTTCCTGCTGTCATTATATCAGGCTGTATGTTCCAGTGTTGATGCGCCCACCACTTGCCAGTTCTCCCCATACCTGATTGTATTTCATCTATTATTAAAGGTACCCCTTTTTTCTCAGTTAATTCCCTAAGAGTAGGAAGGAAGTCATCTGGAGGTATTATTATGCCAGATTCTCCTTGAATTGGTTCGACTATAACCCCTGCTATATCGCTAAAGTCTGCTAAGTTCAGTTCGTTTACGTCACCGTATTTTAAAAACCTTACCGGCTCTAGCAGAGGCCCAAATCCTTCTTTGTACTTTTCTGAATATGTTACAGAAAGGGCTCCAAATGTCTTACCATGATAGGCGCCTGTAAAAGATATGAACCCTTTTTTGCCCGTGTACTTTCTCGCAAGCTTTAACGCAAGCTCTATAGCTTCTGCTCCGCTGTTGCTCAGAAACGCTCTACTTAAAGACTTAGGAGCTATCCTGAAAAACTCTTCTAAAAATCTTTCTCTCGCATCATTATATAATGATCCATGACATATATCAAGTTGATTTAACTGATCATATATGGCTTTGATAATAGCTTGGTTTTTATGACCGAGTATTCCAACACCAAACCCCTGCATAAAGTCCAAGTATCTTTTGCCGCTATCGTCCCACACATAAGCTCCTTCTCCTTTTATTACTTTTATTCCATACCTCTGAAAAGTGTTTAGCATTCTCAAATCCTCGGTAGCGCTCATTCTTTGACCACCTTTGTCCCTATGCCTTTTAATGCCGCTTCAACAGGCTTATCTTTCTTTCCTGATGCTATTAAGCCAATTTCAACGCCGTTTTCAACGGCTTCTATACACGCTAAAAGCTTCTTATCCATCCCTGGTCCAACTTTTTTTAATGTTTCTTTTGCTTCGCTCAAGCTTAGTTTATCTAAAACCTTTCCATCGATTATGACGCCTTCAACGTTTGTAAATATTATCAATTTAGAGGCGCCTACAGATCTTGCAATGGCTGATGCCCCGCGGTCACCATCTACGTTTAGTATTTCTCCCTCATAACCTGAAGCTATCGGGCTAACAACGGGAATAAGCCCCAAGTTTAGTAGGTTTTTTAAAAACGATTCATCAACTTCTTTTATCCTTCCCGTATACCCTCCCTCTATAACCCTTCTTCTACCTTTTTCGTCAATTATTATAAGTTTCTTTTTCCTTTCAGCCTTAATAAAAGAAGCATCTACTCCAGAAATGTTAATGGCTTTGAAACCCAAAGAGTTCAAATGCGATGCTATTTTAGTGCCTATGTTTCTCATAACCATGTTAAATATTTCAAGAGTTTCCAAGTCTGTATATCTACTTCTAATACCTTCAGGGGATGTTACAAAAACCGGTTCCTTTCCGAGAGCTTTCTGCATTTTACTGACCTCATTTCCCCCACCGTGAACTAGTATAATATTTTGTAATCCTGAATTTTTTATGTCGTTCAAAACGTTTATGTATTCGCCTTCTGAAATCAAGCTTCCTCCAATTTTTATTACTGCTATTTGATTCATGGTTTCTACACCGGATGTATTGCCGGAGCGTCAAGGCCTAGCCTTTCATCCAATCCAAGCATTAAATTCATAGATTGGACGGCACTTCCAGCAGCGCCCTTTATCAAATTGTCAATAGCTCCTAGAGCTATTATTCGGCTTGAGTGCGCGTCGACATCAAAACCAACATCAGCAAAGTTTGAACCAACTACTACTTTTGGATCAGGGTATTTGTAAATGCCTGTTTTATCCATCATAAATCTTACAAAAGGCTCGTTCTTATAAAACTCCCTATAGGCCCTCCATAGTTCTTGAACAGTTACCTGCTGATCTGTAATAACATGCGATGTGGTCAGTATGCCTCTAACTATGTTTACTGCATGCGCGCTCATTCCGACTTTTAATTTTTTACCAGCCAGCTTGCTGATTTCCTGTTCTATCTCAGCAGCGTGTCTGTGGCCAGCCGGCTTATAAGGCCTTATCACTCCATACCTTTCAGAATAGTGCGTTGACAAGGAGGGTTTTCCGCCAGCTCCTGAAGAACCTATCTTTGCATCGACTATTATCGGGACATCGCCAATGTATCTGTAAAGAGGCGCTAAACTTATTATAGATGATGTAGCCATACAACCAGGAGCCGAAACATAATTTGCGTTTTTAAGCTCTTCTCTATGAAGCTCAGGAAGACCGTAGACAAATTTTTTTAACAAATCCGGATAGGGATGCTCATAGTTATACCAGATCTTGTACTGTTCAGGATCTTTCAGCCTAAAATCAGCGCTCATGTCGATTACTTTTACGCCCAATTTTATTATCTCCGGCACGACCTTTACAGACGCTTTATGAGGCAATGCTAGAAAAACCAAGTCTGCTTTTGAAGCTGCTGTAACAGGATCTTCGCCTGTGAACCTCATATTTAGTATACCCTTTAGGTTTGGATGAACTTTATGAACATATTCTCCAGCATACTGTCTAGAAGTTAGAGATGCAAATTCTATATTTGGATGCTTTACAAGAATTCTTATAAGTTCTCCGCCAACATATCCTGAAGCTCCTATTATTGAAACTTTGGTCATTAGTTTTTCACCAGCTCCTTAACGTACAACATTATTTCTTTAGCTATATCAATCCCTGTAGCTTGAAAAGCGCCATGAAATTCTAAGTTGTTATTTAATTCATGAATTACATAACCGTTTTCTGTTTCCATCGCATCCACTCCGACCAGCTTCGCATTTACTACCATTGAAGCTTTTATCATTAAATCCTCTAATTCTCCATCTATTTTTATCTGCTCAGCTTTTCCTCCTCTTGCTATGTTTGTTCTCCAATCATCTTCTGGCTGATATCTGTAGATTGCGGCAATTACGCGCCCGTTTACTACTATTCCTCTGATATCTCTTGGAGGTCTTTTTACATATTCTTGAATATAATAAATTTGTTGTTGAGGATCTGTAAGCATTTCTCTAGTTTCTAAAATCGATTCCGCTTGCTCTTTATCATTAATCTTAGCTATCATTCTTCCCCAGCTACCAACTATCGGTTTAATTACTACAGGATACCCAAGCTTGTCAATAACTTTTAAAGCCGACTCCATAGAAAAAGCAGCATAAGTCTTAGGAGTTGGTATGCCATTTTTAGCCAGCAAAAGTGTTGTAAGCAATTTGTTGCCACAGAGCAATGAAGTTATAAATGAATTTATTACTGTATGTCCGTAATTTTCAAGAATAGCTGCATAGTATAAACCCCGATAGTGGCTTATAGTTCTTTGCAATACTATATCTGCAATTTGAGGATCGTGAGTAAAGTTTGTAAGCTCTTTAGGCTCGCTTTTTACGTCAAGCATGTTTATATCCAGCCCTAGTTCTTTGCCTTTCTCGAACAGCTCTTTTTCCTCCCATCTTAGCCTATCAAATATTATAGTTACATCCGGCATTTGTAGCTTATTCTCCCCAGTCTTCTCCTATATCTTCTGCCAGTTTGAGCTCGACCTTTCCTGCCGATATAGAAACTATTTCGTATTCAAGGCCACAGTCTGGGCAGCTGACTATTTCTCCGGGTAAAGCGTCGTCTGGTATTTCTATATCTGCGCCACATTCTTTACATTTTGCTTTTAGAGGCATTTTAATACCACCCCTTATTAATCATCATTTGATAAGTTTTTTCAATCTTTCTCTTGGACGTGCTAACAAAATCTTCGAATTCTTTAAGTTTAAGGTTAATCATGTTTATCTGTCTTAAGCTTTCTTTTGGATGAGGGCCGCCAGCTGTTATTTTACTTTCAATTGAAATGGTTGGGTTTAGAATTTTGTTTATCTCTTCAGCGTTCACATTTATTCCTTTTTGTTTAAGAAGCTCAATCAGCGTTGATGCAAGTTCCTCACCCTCTTCTGAACCCTTAACCGCTTCTCCAACAATATGGTGAGCTTCTCTGAACGGAACACTATACTTTAAAGATATAAACTCGGCAAGATCGCTGGCAGTTACGAACGCTTTTTTAGCAAGCTCTTCTGCTTTCTTCTGATTAAACTTTATTCCTAAAACCATGCCTGACATAACCTTAAGGATCATTGATATTTCATCGATTGATGCCCAGAGTTTGGGTGTAATTTCCTGCAGATCAAGGTTATATGAAGAGTTTAATCCTCTTACTATCTCCATAGCTCCAATTAAATTGGACATTAAAATAGAACTTTTGGATCTAACTATTTCTGCAACAACCGGATTCCTTTTCTGAGGCATTATACTGCTGGTTGACACAAATTTATCGTCCAAGTCTAAGATACCTAAAGACATAAAAGCTATAATGTCCGCGCTTAGTTTAGATAGATTAAGAGAAATGCTTGTAATGCTATACAATGCATCAAATATAAAATCTCTAGCAGAAACCGCGTCAAGCGTATTTTCTATCAAACCAGAAAAACCTAGCATCTCAGCTTCTTCATACCTATCTATTGGAACAAGAGATCCTGCATTGGCGGCGGAACCCATTGGACTCATGTCTACCATTGCATAAGCCATTTTTAGGCGCTCCATATCTCTTAGAAAAGCCCAAGCGTATGAAAGTAGCCAATGCGCTCCTGTGCTTGCCTGAGCTGGTTGAAGGTGGGTAAATGTTATAAAAAACGTTTTTACATTTTCAGAAGATACATTCAGTATATTTTCTATCAATGCTTCCAGAGATTCCATTAAAGATAAAAGTTCTTCCCTTAGCTCAAGCCTTATAGCGGTTGCTACCTGATCATTTCTGCTTTTTGCCAGTCCTATATGACCAGCTATGTCTCCTATTTTCAAACTTAGATCCTGTTCTAGGCTCATATGAACGTCTTCATACCTATAGTCAAGAGGAAAACCTCCAAGCTCTTCGCTTAAAGCCTTCATTATTTTTGTCATATCTTCTTTAGATATAGCTCTGGCGTTATATAGAGCAAGGACATGCGCCATGTTTATGTACACAACCGCTTTTTGTATTCTTTTATCAGCTTCCACAGATGACGTTATCTTGAGCGCCAGCTCGTCCATTGGTTCCAGCCTTTTTCCCCTAAGAATGTCCGTCATCCTCATTTACCTCGTTGTAAACTAAAGTTTGTAATGCAAAAAGGTTAATGAAGCCAACCGCCTGTTTTTGATCAAACGTTGATGCTGAGGAGTAGGTTGAGAGCTCGTGCTTATACAGCGATTTGTCAGACTTTCTGCCTACTATACTTACATTACCTTTAAACAGCTTTACCTTAACTTCGCCTTCAACGTTGTTCTGGGTTTCATTTATGAACGCTTCAAGCGCGTTCCTCAAAGGGTCTGCCCATAAGCCGTCATATATCATGTAAGACCATTGTTCTTCTATATATGGTTTAAACCTGAGTATAGTTTTTGGCAATGTTAATTTTTCTAATTCTTGGTGAGCCTCGATTAAAACAAGCGCCGCCGGCGTCTCATAAACTTCACGCGACTTTATACCGACAACCCTATCCTCAATATGATCTATCCTTCCTACACCGTTTTTCCCAGCTACTTGGTTAAGATACGCAATCATTTCAGAAAGCTTCATTCTTTTTCCGTTGAGCGTGTCCGGCACACCTTTTTTAAAACCTATCTCTAGGTACTCTGGTTTGTCAGGTGCTTTTTCAGGCGAAACTGTCCATGCGAAAGCTTCCTCCGGAGGCTCAAAATACGGATCTTCAAGTCTACCGCTTTCTATAGATCTCCCCCAAAGGTTTTCATCAACGCTAAATTCGCTTCTAGACGGTTTATAGGGTATGCCTTTACTTAGAAGATATTTTAGCTCTTCATCTCTGCTCATGTTCCATTCTCTAACTGGAGCTATTATTTTAACACCAGGGTAGATAGCTTTTAAAGTTACGTCAAACCTGACCTGATCGTTACCTTTTCCTGTGCTTCCGTGAGCCACAGAATCAGCGTTTTCTTTCTTTGCTATTTCTGCAACTTTCTTCGCTATTAACGGCCTCGCTAAGGATGTGCTTAGCGGATATTTTTTTTCATAAAGAGCGTTTGCCTTTATAGCTACGGAAATATATTCATTTGCAAATTCATCTTTGGCATCTAAAAAGTAATGTTTTAAAGCGCCTGCTTTGTATGCTCTTTCCTCTATCTCTTTAAAATCTTCTTGCTGACCTACGTCGACAGTAACTGTTATGACTTCATTTCCATATTTTTCTTTTATCCAAGCTATACAGGTCGTTGTATCTAATCCTCCTGAATAGGCCAATACTGTTTTTCCCATACAAAAAACCAATTTGGCAAAGTTTTTATACTTTTTGGTCATTATTTATAGTAATGGGTAAGTTAATGACCAAAAATGGTCAATCTATAACAAAATTTGTACATTCAATAGTATCTTCTAATCTCTCGTATGAGCATGCGTTGATGATGGGCTACGCTAACCTGAGCGCTTTAGCAAGGATTATCAAAAAACGCCTTGAGAGGCAGGGTTATGCCGTTACCGAAGAGGCTATCGTATCTGCTTTAAAAAGGTACAAAAGCGCTAAACGGTACGATGAGCTTGAAGCCTTTAAGGTCCTATCTAAAAGCAACATAACAATAATAACTGATGCTTTAAAGATTGTTTTTAAAAATGAAAAGGCAGAAGAGATAATAGAAAGCAGCATGAACATTTCTGATAAGATTATTCATATTTCAAAAACTTCTAGCGCCCTAACGTTGGTTACATATGGTTTATCTAAAACCGAAGCATTAAAAAGATTTTCTAAATACAGATTACAGCTTCTGGAAATAAAGGACGGTCTCACGCTTATAGTAATACATAGCCCTGCAGAAATACTGAACACTCCAGGTTGCATAGAACTTATTTACAGGTTTATAAGTTCTGCCGGAATAAATATAGAGGATACGTCCAGCACCTATACAGACACGCTTATAGTGGTGAAGGATGAAGATGCATCAAAAGCTTTTGAAGAAATAACTCATCTTATAAATTATTCAAAAGAAAAGTTAAAAGAATGAGAAAAAATAAAATTTTTATTCTGGTAGGTTCGGCGTAGAGCCGCCTTCCTCTCCCCCTTCTCCGCTTGGAGGCTTGCTTCCTGTTCCGCCTGATGGAGGTTTAGAAAGCTTTGCGGCTATAACATCGTCTATTCTAAGTATCATTGTTGCTGCTTCAGTTGCGGCTTTTATAACCTGTTCCTTTACTATGGCAGGCTCAAAGACTCCAAGCTTTGCCATATCTTCAACTTTGTTGCTATATGCATCAACGCCGTACCATATGTTTCCTTTTGAGTGTGCCGCTCTGAGCTCAACTTGTACATCAAGAGGATCCATTCCAGCATTTTCGGCTAAAGTCAATGGTATAGATTCTTCTAGAGCATCAGCGTATGCAAGCGCCGCAAGCTGATCCCTGCCTGGCATCTTCTTTGCTTCTTCTCTTATGTACTGAGCCATTTCTTCTTCAGGTGCCCCTCCTCCCGCAACTACAAGCGGGTTTTCAAGCACATCTTTTGTAACCATTATAGCATCGTGTATTGACCTTTCAGCTTCGTCTACAACCCTTTGACTTCCGCCTCTTATCAAAATGCTTACTGCCTTTGGATTCTTGCAACCTTCTACAAAGACCCATTTATCTTCTTCAACCTTTCTTTCTTCAACAAGTTCTGCATATCCTAAGTCAGCCGGAGTTAGATCTTCAATGTTAGTAACAATTCTGCCTCCTGTAGCTTTTGCAAGCCTTCCCATATCGCTTTCTTTTACCCTTCTTACAGCTAATATCCCTGACTTAGCTAGATAGTGCTGGGCTAAATCATCAATACCTTTTTGACAAAACACTACGTTTGCGCCTACCTCTTTTATTTTGTCGACCATCTGTTTAAGCATGACAGCTTCCTGATCCAAGAAAGCCTTCATCTTTGAGGGGTCGCTTATCCTTATTTCTGCGCTGTATTCTGTTTTCTCGATTTCAAGAGGCGCGTTCAAGAGCGCTATCTTTGCGTTCTTTACCATCTTTGGCATGCCGCTGTGAACAACTTCCTTATCAACTATTATTCCTTTGACAAGGGTGGAATCGGCCATAGAACCTCCTTGTTTCTTTAAAACTGAAATGTTATCTACATCTACCTTGTATGTATTGTCGTCTCTCTTCTCAGCAACTTGGAAGACAGCATCAATAACCAAATTCGCCAAATAATCCGATTCTTCCGCTATTATCTTAGACCTCATGCTTGTTTTTGCAAGTTTTACAAGCCATTCTCTGTCTTCTGGAGATATCTTTATTGCTATTTTGTAAAGCCTTTCAATGGCTTTTTTTGAAGCGTACTGATAACCGTCAACTATGTTTGTTGGATGAACGTTCTTGTCGAGTAGCTTCCTTGCTTCTTCAAGAAGTTTCCCAGCAAACACTACTGCAGATGTCGTACCATCTCCAACTTCAGCGTCGGTAGCTTTTGCAATCTCCACCAAAATTTTTGCCGCGGGGTGCTGAACATCCAGTTGCTTAAGCATTGTTGCTCCATCATTTGTTATTGTTACGTCACCAAGAGTATCCACTAACATCTTGTCCATTCCTCTAGGACCTAAAGAGGTCTTTATGATCTCAGTTATCACTAACGCTGCCTCTATGTTGTTTCTTATAGCATCGTAGCCTTTAGTTTCTGTTGTTCCTTCTTTTAAAACCAAGATTGGACCATAAGGAGTTTGAACAGTAGACATTATTACATCACCTGACTATGGTAATATAAGTTATAGCATTTAAAAACTTTACCAAAAACTTTCAAAAACTTTAATCATTTTTTAAACAGAAGAATTTTTTCAAGTTCATATATCACTCTACAAGCTACAGTATCTGTCTCTATAGTTTCCTGTGATAACGATAGCTTTTTAGAAAAAATCGAAGCGGTTTCTGTTGAAAAATTGCCGGAAGGAAAGCCCCCTATAATAAATGCGCCACCTGCGACTATTTCTGCGGCTGCCTGCTCATATGTAGATTTTTCGCCATTAATTTCAAAACCTACAGCTGAGCTCAATCCCATTCCGTTCAAAACATCTTTAACCTTTCCATGTCTAACTTGGAGCAAAACTTTACCATTTGCATCTTTTATTGTTTTCTTTTTAAATAGGTCGACTATAAGTCCCTCAAACCTAAAATAGGCATGTGGCGGCCTTACATTATCACCAAACTCAATTACATAATCGTTATAAGTGTGAATAAAAAAATTTAGCATGCCAGATTTATAGAGCGGCGATGAAGTCACATCCTGGACAACCCTAAAAGCTATATCAGGCCTGCCTCTTTTTTCCTTGTCTTTTAACTTATCCATCGCCCAGTAATGAAGTGATTTATCTAGCAAACAATTTTCTGGTTTTTTACCAAACTTTTTACATGAACTTATAACTCTAGGATCTTTTTGAAGGCTGACCGGTAAAGTTTCTAGCGCGGCTTCCGCTAATATGAATGTAACTTTCATCTTAGCGCTTCTTCGGCCAGTTTGACTCCTTTAATCATGTTTTTTAGCTTTGCGAAAGCTATGTCTCTTCTTCTTGTTCTTAAACCGCAATCAGGGTTAACGTAAACCTTTGATGGGTCCCCTAATATCTTAACCGCATAAAGAATTCTATCTCTTATAAGCTCTGGAGGCTCTATATAGTCAGAATGAACGTCTAGGACGCCAACTCCTATTTCCTTGTCGCCCGCATATTCTTTGAAAGCTTTAAGAGCTTTGTAACCCGGCCTTGAATCATCATCAATCCCAAGGTTTGTAGAGTCTCTGTTTGCAAACTCAAGAGCAAAGTGTGTTGCCTTCAAATCAGGAATCACCGGCATAAGGCTTGCATATTCATCACCACTATAACATATATGAGTGTTAACCTTGGCGTTAATCCCTTTAACTTGCTCGTTAAATATTTCAACAAACATGTCCATTTCTGATGGATGCGTTGTAGCAGCGGGCTCGTCTATCTGCACAACTTGCATTCCTACGCCCTCTAACTCTTTCAGTATTCTGTTGATTACGTTTTTAGCTAGGTCCATCGCGAGCTCCTCCCTAGAGTTGTAGTATTCATCATAAGACCAGTCCATTAACGTGTAAGCGCCTGTTACCGGTATCTTTGGCGTCTTTGAAGCGTGTTCTTTTACAAAAACAAACTCTTCAAAATGATAGTTTTTTACATAAGATATTTTATCAACAACCCTAGCTTTTTTATAGTATTTGTTGTCCCATGATCTAACTCGCCCTACAAATTCAAAACCATGTATATACTTTACAGGAAGCTCATACATTTCAACCCTTCGTGCTTCACCATCATAAACGAAGTCCAATCCTATATATTCAAGCATTTTTAAATTTACGAAAGAAGCATCGTCAAGAGCGGCTTTTTTCTCGTCCTCTGAATGATTTGATCTTAAAAATTCTAAAAGCCAGGTTGGCTTTTTTAAGCTACCTATTTCTTGTGTTTTAAAAATATTCATAAAATATCACCTGATATTTCTGAAAGCAAATCTACTTTTTTTAATGCAAATTTTTGAGGTAAAAATTCAAAGTCAACGTTATTTGATACATATAACTTATTGACATTAAGGTTTATTTTTTCAATCATATCAATTATGGTCTTTTTCTTTTCCATTTTGGTGTTAAGGCCGTTTATGACGCCTAATGCTAACCCTTTTCCTTTGTTATCCATTTTTTTCACTTCGTCAATCTGAAACGAATACATGTCAACCCCTATAACGTCAATAGCAGATGAAGCTAAAAAGTTTAGCGATTCCATATTTTTGTAAAAATAAACGTGAGCTATGACTTCTCCTTTAAAAGAGCTTTTGATCATGGATAAAGCATCTTTTATACTTTCTTCATAACCTTTGAATTCGCAATTGCCATATGAAGGGGCCTTTAATATTAGGTATTTATAGCCTTCTTTATTAACCTCTGAAGCGAAAGACGCTAAAAGTTCTCCTATCCCCCGGATTAATGCTTTTTTATCTCCATAGAACTTATCTTTGCTTAAACATGAAAATGTAAAAGGGTCAGGGAACGATATTAAAGATGAACCTCTAGTGAGGTATTTTTTTAATGAGCCTTCTTTAATAATAGGTTTTGAACTTATAACTGGAACTTTATAAAACGTGTTTGTCTCAAAATATCTGTTAAGCCCGTTAACGCTTATGCCGTCAGCTGATAACGCTAAAGGCCTAAACGTATCTTCCCACGTTATTTGCGGATCGCTGATAATCTTTAAACCTCGCGATTTTTGGTACTCAACTATTTTGATCGACTCCATCAAAAGATCTTCATAATAGTTTTGTTTTGTACGCGTTATATCTATAAGCTTTTCAGACCTAGGAAATATGCCGAAAAAGTATGCTTCTATACTTTTCAATAACAACTGTTTATACAAGATAGTTTAATAATTTTTCTGATGCCTTTTGTTTTAAAGAATAAATTTATAATTATTCTAAACAACTTTAATCTTCAATGGAAAATATAGAAAATAAGGATCTTAGAACTGAAAAAGTGAAGGATCTCAAAGTTATCTCGATAGAACAAGAGATTTATGGATTCTTTAAATCAAAAAAAAGCACATCATTTGAAAACAGATTAAAAAAGGAGCTTCTCAATTTGATCGGTAATGATGACATAAAGAAAGACAGCATTAGATTGGTCCAGAAAGAAAAAACCCTTGATATGAAAACAGGAAATTTTATTATTAACATGGACGCATATTATGGGGAAAAAAAGGTTTATGTAATCTCAGCCCATGGTAAGGCTAGCATAATAAACAGAAACGGGAAACCGTACATAAAGTCACAAAAAATAACCGTAGATATTTTCGTTGTGTAATTACCAAAAATCACCAAGACTCATCTGGCTTGATGCCCTAAAGATGCTTTTTATACTATTAACATAAATGTCTATAATTTCTTTGTACTGAGAACCCTGAAAATTTTCTGAAAGCTGATTCAATTGCAGAATAAAATTGTTCAAGTCAGAAGATGTAAATCTTGGAGCGAGTTTTGAGCCGCACCTTGGACATCTCATGTTTAAAGGAGGCACCCTTAATCTCTTGCCACATTTTTCACAAATGTATGACTGCCTAACGAATAAATTCTCAACTTTTTTTATCAAATTAACTGAATCTATTTCGTTTGCAGAATCCGGATATATAATAGAAAGCAAATTTATTATACCTTTTATGATTTCACTCAAGCTTTGTTGATATATAGGCGTTCTCATATAGTCCAGTTTAATTGGAATCAAATCGGCGTTTTCTGAAGATTTGTAGATGATTATTCCTTTAGTTTTTTGGCAGATGCAATTTAATGCAACGTCCTCGCTTAAAGCAAAATAAGCTTGGTTGTCAAGAACACCTAAATCAGCAAATTCTATCACATTTGGATTCACTATAGCTTCATTCCCCTGTCTGTAACCCTTTATTTTAAGCTCAATGCCGGCGTTAAGAGGTTTGTTAAATAAAATAAGGTGCGATCCTATTTCCTCATAATTTAAATTTTTTTCGTAAACGATGGCAAGCTCTTCATTGATGAAAGATTTGATTTCTTTTATAAGGGGTTCAAATTTTGCTGGCATTTCAATTTCGTTTGCGTTTACGTTTCCTGCCTGCAATTTTATGGGAGTCAAAATCATTCCAAACTGGCTTGTAAGCAATGAGTTTTTCTGCCTTAACAATAATTTATCAGGTAATTCAGGTTCGCTAAGTAGGGCTTTAGGAAGTTTTGGCTCCCTTAAATTAGTTATTTTAAGCCGGCCTGCAGCGTAGTTCAAACTTTCCTTTATATTAATTTCAGCAACATGAGGCTCTATTGTTCTTGAACCGCATTGCGGACATGTTTCTCCTTTTGTATAAATTTCACACTTTTTACAGTAATATATTTCGACGGTCTTACTGCCACAGCGTTCGCACTTTCTGAAAGGTGTGGTTCTATTACATTTTTCACAGAATCTTAACTTAAAACCTGAATTATGACTTAATTCTCTTGGAGCTAGAAGGCCATCATATTTGTTTAGTTCATGAATATCTTTGTCAACTCTGATGAACAGTTTGATCGTGCCCCTATAAGGTTCAAATATATTTATCCCACCTAGACCATTCTTTAATATATAAAGAATCGCTTTAGATCTTTCGTCTTGCTCTGTAAGTCTTATGCTATCTTTTTCTTTTACAAACGGTACATAAGAGTCAATTAGTGCCTGAAGCGATGATTGACTTAGCTGTATTCTTTTATCGTCGATTAGCTTTAGTTTAAAAATAGACCTAGGAAAAGAAAAGTATGGATCCAACTGCCCCGTCATTCTTGCTTTTTCTAAAGCGTCATCAAAGCTTTTTACAGCAGCTTCACATTTGTGCATAAAAATTTCTTGGCATGCTGTTATCGGAAGAAGGAGTTCGCCAAAGCTTGTTAACTTGCCTTTTTGTTCATATGAAGCGTTATTGCCATCAAAAAACAGAGGCGGTTTAACTTCTTCAGAAAAATAAAGTCTATAAAAAGAATTTCCTATCTTTATTGGCAAAGAGTTCATTTTAAGGTTCATGAACTCAGCAATTTTGACGCTTGCAACCGCTATTGGCGCTTTGCTTTCTACAAACCTTAATATGAACCTGTTCGTTACATTAAACGTTATATAACCTTTACCTTCAGGAGGATTTATTTTCGGATTCTTTATGCTTTCAATAAAATCTAAAAAATCGAATTCCCACTGTCCAAAATAATCTGAAAATATTGAGCTTATCTTGTTTCCTTTAATCGGCTCATGATAAGTAGAAGGATATCCACCGTATGAATCGCTCACTTGCTTAATGAGATACCCCCTTAACTCATTATAATTTAAAAAATCATTTTTTTCAAATTTAGGCTCACTAATTGCATAAAATCTTTCCTTTAATTCAATATTGTTTGTAGGGTCTAGGCCTGTTTCATTTCTTATTTTTATAGCATCCTCAAACAGCATAACATAACACTGGATGGTTTAGCATTAAAGCTTTAATAGTATACCTGGTATTGCTTTTTAACGTGGAACTTAAAGCAAAGATTATAGATGTTAAAGCTGGAAAAAGGTCAGTAATAATCAACGAAGAAGATGCTCAAAAGATTGGTATAGAACTTAATGATAGAGTAAAGGTTACATCAAATTCAAAATCTTCAACGTGCATAGTAGAAACAACTAAGAGCCTTGTGCCGCAAGGTATAATCGGTATATATGAAGATCTTTCAGAAACTCTTGAAATAAGGGACGGAGATGTAATTAATGTTCAATATGAGCAAACGCCGTTCGCAGTTGAATACATAAGAAAAAAAGTAAAAGGAGAAAGGTTAACTGAAAACGAAATAAGAGAAATAATAAAAGATATCGTGGATAACGAGTTAAGTGATCTAGAAATTGCAGAATTTATATTTGCAATAAACTATGTAGGGCTTGATCTCGAAGAAATAAAGAACCTTACGTTAGCCATGGTTGAAAGCGGAGAAAAATTAGAGCTTCCAGGTTTTACGGTCGACAAACATTCTATAGGTGGAGTGCCGGGCAATAAGGTGACTTTGCTTATTGTGCCTACTATAGCGCTCACCGACCTTTATATTCCAAAGACCAGCAGCAGCGCAATAACGAGTCCTTCCGGTACAGCCGATACTATGTCGGTTCTTGCAAACGTTAAATTCAGCCTGAACGAGATAAAGTCAATAGTAACTAAAACTCATGGCTGTATAGTTTGGGGAGGAACGCTGAACCTTGCGCCTGCTGACGATCATTTAATAAAAATCGAAAACCCATTAAGGATAAATCCTAGGGGCCTTATGATGGCAAGCGTGCTCGCAAAGAAGCTTGCGGTAGGAGCAAAAGTGATAGCTCTTGATTTACCTGTTGGAAAGGGAACTAAACTGAATGATATCGCTGAAGCAGAAAAGCTTGCAAAAGATTTCTATGAGCTTGGAAAAAGTCTAGGAGCAAATGTTAGATCAGGAATAACATATGGAGGGCAACCTATCGGGAGGGCTGTTGGGCCTGCACTTGAAGCTAAGGAAGCCCTTTCAGCTTTGATGAATCCATCTCAAGCAAGTATGAGTTTGCTTTCAAAATCAGCATCTCTTGCAGGCATACTTTTAGAGGCAACAGGGATCGTTCAAAAAGGACAAGGATATGAAGCTGCCATGGACATGATATTGAGTGGAAAAACGTATCAAAAAATGAAAGAAATAATTGAAGCTCAAGGCGGCAATCCCAATATCAAACCTGACGATCTGCCAGTTGGTAGTTATAGGCATGTCATCAAAGCTGAGAGTGATGGGTACGTAACAGCTGTAGACAATGAAGCTATAGTTGAAATTTCAAGAGCTGCAGGCGCGCCGATCGACAAGGGCGCAGGCGTCGTCCTTTATCAAAAACAAGGATATAAGGTAAACAAAAATGATCCTCTTTTAGAAATATATGCTGAAAGAAGTTCTAAATTATCAGACGCTATAAGCATAGCCGAAAGGAAATTGCCTATACTGGTTGAAGGTATGCTGCTTAAAGTTTACCCAACATATTGAAATGGAAAAATGTAAGATCGATAACGAAAAAGTAGATCTCATTTCTAATTTTTTTAAATCTATTGACCTAGACTACTATTATTGGCTTGAACTGGGAGATCCTCAGCTAGAAGCTTTAAAAAAGATAAAATCAAAGTGCGATGAATTATGCTTTTATAGGTTTATAGTTGCGTCTAGCTTGGTAGCTTATCGTCTTAAGACTAGTGGAGAAACATATTGGAATCGCTTGTCAAGTCTTGACATAGACCCTTTAGATCCTTATAAAAGCGTTGAAGCTTTTTTGATTGAAAACAAAGAGCTAGCTAGAAATGCTAAAATCAAGAGGCTACGTGCTTTAAAAAATAAGGACGTTATATTTTCATCGCAAATTAAAGATTATAAACAAAATTTAGGCAAATTATATGAAAATCTTATAAAAATTTATGGGGTTTCATATCAGAAGACAATTTCTTTTGCATGTAAAATGTTTCATTACGGTTTAATCACAGAAGGCATCCATGCAAATGTTCCTCAAAAAATACCAATACCTCTAGATAACAGGGTATTAAAAGTTTCAAAAAGTTTAGGTTTGATAAGCGAACAAAACAATATAAGCTGTGCGCTTCTAGCTTGGAAAAATATTTCTATAAAATCTGGTATAGACCAGCTACATCTTGACGTTTTTGTTTGGAGAAAAATGTATTTTACTTTACTTTAACAGAATAGCTTAAAAACTAAAAATAAAAACATTATTTCATAAAATTCATCTTGATAATTTTATATCTATGATAATAAGACTATATTCTGTGAGCTATAAAAGATTAATAGATGCTGTGTCTCAATATGAACCAAAGGACGATGTAAGTTGGATCTTAGAGAGAATAACCAATTCGAAAAGGGTTATAGTTTTTGGAACAGGGAGATCGGGAGATATCGCTGATGCTTTTGCTAAATTTTTAAGAAATATAGGAATAGATCAGACGTTTGGCCCGAACGATGTACCATACATATTTGGTCCTTGTGATTTATTGATAGCAATATCTGGTAGTGGAGCAACCCAATATACTCTTGAAGTAGCTAAAGTAGCAAAGGAGGGTGGCTCATTTATAGTTTCATTAACAAGCGATCAAAAAAGCCCGCTTGCGCTTCTTTCAGACAGGGTAATCATGATCCCGGGCGCTAAAAAGTGGAGGGAATCTGATTATTTTATAAACAATCTGTTAGGAACGCCAACAGCACCACTGACGCCCTTGGGCACGCTTTTTGAGCTCAGAGCCCTTTTGTTCCTTCTTTCTCTTATATCATATATAAGGGGCGAAGAACTTATCAAAGCATACAGAAATCTGATAGCTATAATAAATGAATTTGAGCCCCCGTCCGAATATTATGAAAAGCTTTATGAAATTTTACCAAAAGCTTCAGAATACGCTAAACAAAAAACGACCATTTTGGGGGAAGGGCTGAGTGGCATAGTTGGTAGATTCTTTTCTACAAGACTTAGACATCTTTCGAAAGGCAATGCAGAGAGGTTGGTTAACTATTGGCTTGATAAAGGGAGCGTTGCCGTAAGGCGCAATGATGTCGTGCTAGTAATTTCTGGGTCTGCATCAGAGTTTTTTGCGACGTTAGCAGAGAAAGCAAAAACTAAGGGTGCAAAGGTTGCTGTTGTGACGTCTTTTCAGGAGTCTAAACTTGCAAATGTTTCAGATCTTACTCTGATAATACCTGGTAGACAGATATTTAAATTAAAAGGACTAAGAAGCAGTTACTTTCCCCAAGACCCAAAGTATTCAGCTTTTGAGCTGAGGACTTTGTTTTTCTTAGAAAGCTTCATACATTACGTAGCTGAAAAAGAAAATATAAGCGAAACTGATATAAAAATGATGCATTCAGATTTTACATGAGTTGCAACACATTAAGTAAAGGTTTTAGGTTTGTGTTCTAGAGCGTATTTCAAGTAAACATAAGAAGATGTGTGGACTACTTCGATTAGTCAGTTGGGGCTTTTCGCTTTATCCAGAGAGCTCGCACCTTTGGAGCTGTATGTCAGCTAGCTTTTCGCCTGCATCCAAAGGCGCATCTTTGATATGCATTTCTTGATTATCTGTTAAAGCATTTCTATAAGGGGGCATCCATCACTCCCTTACAGAAGGGACTTTAGACTCATCATTCATGTTAGAGTTAAAATTGTTCAAGGTTTGTAAGCACAGAATGGTTTCTATACAAGGGACCCTTTAAGCTTAAGGTTAATACTTTTGTAATTTCTTAGGAAGCTCAACCTGTTTTCATAAAACTCTCTAATGTTTTCAACATCATAAATAAGCATGGCTAGCCTTTCTAGCCCCATGCCCCAAGCTAGAACAGGACCATCGTATCCTAAAGGTTTTGTGACTTCAGGCCTGAAAATCCCCATGCCACAAAGCTCTATCCAGTCGTTAAGCTTTTCAGAATAAATCATGGATTGCATAGATGGCTCAGTATAAGGAAAGAATGTAGGCCAGAACTTTACTTTTTCAAAACCTAACTTTCTATAAAAAGCTGTGAGAAAACCCATGAGCTTTCTTACGTTAGCCTCTTCTTCAATTACTATAGCATCAAGCTGATGAAGCTCAACTAGGTGCTTGAAATCTGGCTTTTCGTTTCTAAAGACCCTACCTACAGTAAATACTCTACCTCTCATACCTCTGTAAATAGCTTCTGAAGTTATTGTTGTCGTATGCGTTCTTAAAAGGGCTCTCCAAGCTGCCTTTTGATCCCAGACATACCCCCATCCAGTTGAACCAGTAATCCATCCATTTTCATGAACGCTCTTAACCTTATTTACAATATCAGAATCTTTTTCTTCTATGGTTATGCCTTTCAAATAAAATGTATCGTGCATATCCCTGGCTGGATGATCTTGTGGTGTAAAAAGCACATCAAAGTTCCAGAAGGAAGACCTTACAACCGGACCTTCGATTTCTGTAAACCCAAGACTCTCCATAATTTCTTTTATAAGGCTTATAAGTTCAGATAAAGGATGAATCCTTGCGGAGTATACTGGAGGGACTGGTTGTGAAAGATCTATTTCAGAAAACTTTAATTCTTGCCATTTACCGCTGGCTAAAATGCTAGCCGTTAAAAGAGTTGTTTCTTCGCCTGTGAGAATTTTTGGATCTATTTTTGCACCTTCTGCTATTTTAACCTTAATTTCTTTTGTTGAAAAAAATTTAACAAATTTTGGTCTTTTCTTGAGGTCTTCGAGTTCCGAAATTTCTTCTTTGGTTAAATTTTTGATTAAAACAGGTCCGCTTGAAACTTTTTCCAAAATCTTGTAAATGTCTGTTGTCTTAAGTTGTTTATCTGAAACTGGAATAATGACATCTTGTAAGATTTTTACCAAACCCTTTTTTAGAGCTATTCCTAGTGCTA
>DAXX01000057.1 GCA_002506605.1 Thaumarchaeota archaeon UBA160 | reverse complement strand
TGATCTTATTTGACCAGCATTTTACAGCTTTTATAAAAAAGTTTATTTTTTGATCGAGTAAAACCTTTGCATGGTTTATTTAATACTCGTAAGGCATGGAGAATCTCTTTGGAACATGGAAAACAGGTTTACAGGTTGGGTAGATGTCCCATTAACTGACAAAGGACGAGAAGAAGCAAAAAATGCAGGAAGGCTGATAAAAGAAAGCGGGATTAAGATTAACGTCGCATACACAAGTCAGCTATCTAGGGCTATTGAAACGCTCGAAATAATACTTAAAGAATTAGGTGAAAATATACCAGTTATAAAAGATTATCATCTTAATGAAAGGCACTATGGAGATTTACAAGGATTAAATAAAGCAGAAACTGCGAGAATATATGGCGATGAACAAGTTAAATTATGGAGAAGAAGCTATGATGTCAAACCGCCTGGAGGAGAAAGCTTAGAAGATACGCAAAAAAGAACTGTTCCTTTTTTTAAAAATACGATAATGTTAGACCTTACATATTATAAGAAAAACGTGCTAGTCGTTGCTCACGGTAACAGTCTTAGATCAATCGTTATGTATTTGGATAACATATCTCCTAAAGACATAATTAATGTAGAGATTCCGACAGGCATTCCTATAGTATATGAATTAAATGAAAAAGCTAATGTAGTAAAGAAATACGAGCTTAAAAAACTTTTATTGTAGAGGTTGATAGATAGATACGATGCCTCAAATAAGATACGATAACATAACTGGCGTTTCTCATATACAGTGGGACGTTAGTTTTCCCATAAAATGCCCTATTTGTAACAATGAATTTAATTCAATATTTTCAATATCCAAACAGAGCATTAATAGGTCAAATTTTCTAAGGATAAAAAAGGATGATATTGAAGGTTGGGATGTTTTAGTTGGAGAACATCCTCAACCACTTGTAGATGATAAATATACAGGTGAGTGGAATGACTGGCCCTATAAAAGTGAACCGGCAAAGGGAAAGCATTATTCTGTATTTATTGGTAAAGAGCACAGACCGTTCCATGAGTTGTCTAAGGATCAAGTTTATGAAACGCTTTACGCTATTCAAGAAACTTATAAAAAACTTTCAGATCTGAACAGAATAATATACATAGCAGTGATAATGCTTTCAGCTTATGGCACAGATATGGAAGGGCATCCTCATTTTGAAGTTATTGGACTGCCCTTTGTTCCAAAAACTATTAATGAAGAAATGAACAAATTCATGAAATCTTTTGAAGAAAAAAATTCGTGTCCTATATGCGAAGTTATAAAAGCGGAAGAATCGGGCTCAAAGTTGATATACAGCAACGAAAACTGGCTAGCTTATTATCCATGGTCTCCTTCTAGGATAAATGAGATAAGAATAACAAGCACGGCTCACTACAAACCAATAACAAAATTAACTCAAAAAGAGCTTCAAGATCTTGCTTTTATACTTCTAACTGTATCAAAAACGTTATATAACATTACAAAAAGCGATTATGCTATAGTTTTTCATTTGTTGCCGCCCAAAAGAACTGTTACATATTTTCATAATTATATACAAATATTCACTGTTAACAATATAGTTGAATCGCTTCTTAACGGATTCGGCATATATATTGGTAACTCGGACATCGAGTCAAAAAAGATAATATCGGGCTTTAAGTCTGTTCTCAAAGAGATGGTTGGCCTATAAATTAGAGGAAAATCTAACATTTAGCAAAAGACGATCTATATGCAAAGAAAAAAGATTTTTGATTTAATGTCATAAAGAATGATTTCTGCCATTGATTTTCTGAAAAAATGGCGCGATTTAGACTATAGAAATTTTTTGTAAGCTCTTGTTAAATAAATAAGCCGGCCCACTTTTTGGATCTAAAATAAGTTATTATATCTGCAATATTGCAATAAGCAATGATACAGCATTCTTATTATGAAATATTATTTTTTCAATTCTTTTAAATAACCCTTATACGCCTTTACCATAGAATTTTTATTTTTATGTTAAGATCATTTATAGTTGGCTATATCGCTTTTTTTGTTGTGTTTTATTCAAATTTTCAAATGTTTATCAACTTTTCAAATTCACCCTATAAAGTGCCGTGAGAATAAAATGTCATAGTGTTAAACGATTAAATGCTGTCAATATGGCTACGGCTGTCGTGCATTAAGCGCCTTGACTAGCTCTTAATCAACTTAGTTAAACAAGTTTACAATGTTGAACCATCTTCTACTTGGCTTATGTAGGCCCATGGCCTATTATTGATAACTTTTTATAACGGCTCTTTTATAATTTGTAAATTATTAGGGTGCTCTATTAGATCAGTAAAAAGATAAATAAGTTAATTAAGTAAGAATTTTATGGTGTAAATATAAATTGCAAACCCAAAGTGACATAGAAAATAGAATAAACGAGCTTGCTAGCGTTATACAGGTTCTCGAAAATTATTATGAAAGTATAATTTCGCGTATATATTTGATCGGGCAGGCAATAGAAGAAACAAAGGCAGCTCAAGCAGCTATAGAAATATTGCCTGAAGGGAAAGAGTCGGAAATAATAGTTCCTTTAGGAGGAGACGTTCTCTTGAAAACAAAAGCAGATTCATCAACCAAAATTATGATAAAGGTAGGTGGAGGAGTAGTTATGGTAAAAAAGAAAGATGAAGCAATTAGCTTTTTAAAAGATAGAATTGACGAACTACAAAAAGCGCTCAACAATGCTCAGCAAGACAAGAAAACAGTCGAAGATAAGCTCGAAGAAGCTAGATATGAGCTGAACGAACTGCTCAAAAGATCTCAAAATGTTCGATAAGTTAAAAAAGATTTTTTCTGATTTTATTTCAAGTGTTACAGGAAAAATAAGTGAAAATGACGTAGAAAATTTCTTTAAAGAAAAAGAGATAGATTTTATAGAAGCAGATGTATCAATTGATGTCATAGAGTATTTTAAGCAAAAACTAATTAACGAAGTCAAGAACACAAAATTTAATGGGACAAAAAATGAGACGTTAAAGGAACTTCTTGCAAGGACTATAACAGAGATATTTCAAGAAACAGAAACGTTGCCTGAAATATTCAGTAAAGCATCTAAGAGGCCATTCGTTACAGTTTTTCTTGGAATAAACGGCACAGGCAAAACTACTACTGTGGCAAAGGTTGCCTATTTGCTGAAAAAGCTGAAGATCAGACCTTTAATGGTAGCTGCTGATACATACAGAACAGGAGCTATAGAACAGCTCGTAGAACATGGTTCTAAGATAAGAGTAGAAGTTTATTCAAAAAAATACGGTGCAGACCCTGCCGCCTTGTCAAGAGAAGCCTACGAATATGCCCAAGCTAATGGGTACGATATACTATTGATAGATACTGCAGGAAGAATGCAAACGAACGAATCGTTGCTTAATGAGCTAGCAAAGTTGGTCAGCGTAGTAAGATCCGATCTGAACATTTTTATTGGAGATGCGTTAACTGGATATGATATGATAAATCAAGCAACAACGTTTCTTTCAAAGCCAGGATTTTCTTACTCAATAGTTACAAAAGTAGATGCGGAAGTAAAAGGAGGTTCTATATTAAACCTTGCATTTTATACAAAAAAGCCAATAATGTATCTAGGGACAGGTCAGAATTATGACGACTTAATTCATTTTACGCCTTCTTGGGTTGTGGAAAGGTTACTTGGTTAAGTTGTCTGAATCAATTTTTTATGATGAAATTGTATCTTGTAAGGCATGTCCGAGACTTGTAAAATATAGGGAATCAGTGCCAGAGATAAAAGAAGCTTTAGATGGTTATTGGAAAAAGCCAGTACCCGGTTTTGGAAATTCTAAGTCTAAAATAATGATAGTAGGATTAGCTCCTAGTGCTCAAGGAGGTAATAGGACTGGTAGAGTTTTTACTGGAGATAAATCTGGAGACTTTTTGTTTGAAGCTCTTTATAAGGCTGGATATTCCAACAAACCAACTTCGATACACAGAAAAGATGGGTTGCAAGTAAATAAAGCATATATAACAGCAGTTGTTAAGTGTGCGCCGCCTGAAAATAAACCTACAGCAGAAGAAGCAAAAAACTGTAGCGAGAGATTTCTTAAAAAAGAAATTCAATACATTAAGCCTAAGGTAATTGTGGTATTAGGAAGTTTTGCTTATAAATGGACGCTTAAAGTCCTTAATTCTTTGGGCGAAAAAGTTAAAGATGCTAAAAAATTCTCACATGGGTGCAAGGTTAAAACTGATTCGATTACTATAATTTGCTCTTATCATCCATCTCCTCAAAATACTTTTACAAAGAAATTAACAATGGAAATGCTTGTACAAATATTCAAAGATGCGATTGATGAAGCAATATAAAATATTTTTTAAAGCGCGATCGTTTAACTTTAAAAAAGTTACAAGTTTATCGTCTTTAAGATGGGTTGGTGTGTAATAAAGAGTTTGAGTATCACAAATTGTTTCTAAATAACGAAGCTTAATTTTATGCTAACAGGGGGTTAAGGAGTTGGAAGACCCATTCTGTGAGGGAGGGGATG
>DAXX01000066.1 GCA_002506605.1 Thaumarchaeota archaeon UBA160 | reverse complement strand
TTTCATTGATAATAGGACTGAGGTAATTAAGATAGGCTTAAGTTAACGGCACCCAGCGATTTAAAACTGCTAGGTTTGCGGAACTCAATTAACTTTCAATATCTTTATTAATTAAAATATTTAAAATTATAATAGCGTTATTATTTCAAAAGATTGAATATAAATGAGTTTTATTAATAAAGTTTTTAAGAATCTCATCTTAATAGTTAAGCAAGATTGATTATGCAAGATAGATATGAAATTAGGTGGCACGGAAGAGGAGGCCAAGGAGCCGTCACGGCTGGGGTTTTGGTTGCTGAAGCTGCAATACTTGATGGTAAGTATGCGCAAGCATATCCTGAGTTTGGCGCTGAAAGAAGGGGCGCACCTGTTAAGGCATATACCAAAGTTTCGGAAAAACCAATTTATTCAAGAGCGCCGATTATAAACCCAGATATTGTGGTGATTTTAGATCCTAGCATAGACAAGTCAATATACATGGAGGGTTTGAAAGAAAATGGTATGGTCTTAATAAATTCGTCAAAAAGTGATGATGAAATAAAAGCTTTAATTGGAAGAAACGACGTTAAAATTGCAGTTGTCGACGCAACACATATAGCGCTTGATATTCTTAAGTCAGCTATAGTTAATACTGCTATGGTTGGTGCGCTTGTTAAGGTTGTACCTTTGGCAACCCTCGATTCGCTTGAAAAGGCCTTGCATGAAACATTTAGTAAAAAAGTGGCAGATTTAAATTACCAGATAGTTAAAACTTCTTATGAGAAGGTGAAAATAATAAATTGACGCAAGAAAAGCTTTTAGGATGGAAAGAACTGCCGCTAGGTGGCGCTATTCTCGAACCTGGAAACAGCGAGACAAGATATACTGGTGATTGGAGAACATTTAAACCGGTAATAGAACAGGACAAGTGTACAAGATGCCTGAGATGCTGGATAGTCTGCCCTGAACCTGCTATTTATATAATAGATCAGCCATATACAACAAAAAGCGGGAGACAGTTCAAATTTAGCGTAGAAGTTAATTATAATTACTGCAAAGGTTGTGGCATGTGTGTTGAAGAATGTGAGCCTAAAGCTATAGATTGGGTGGAGGAGGAGAAATAAAATGGAAACCGTGCTTAAGGTAACTTGGAAAAGGTTACCTCTGAGTTCTAACTTTGCAATCGCTCAAGCTGTAAAGGACGCAGACGTAGATGTGGTTTCTGCTTATCCGATTACTCCGCAGACCACTGTTGTAGAGAGAATTTCAGAATTCATAGCAAATGGAGAGCTTAAGGCTGAAATGATACATGTAGAAAGTGAACACAGCGCTATGAGTGCTGCAATAGGCGCAAGCGCATTTGGGGCAAGGGCTTTTACAGCAACGGCATCCCAAGGGCTGGAGCTTATGCACGAATTACTTCACATAGCTTCAGGTCTAAGATTACCGATAGTAATGTCGGTTGCTGCAAGGGCTCTTTCTGCTCCTATAAGCATATGGGGAGATTATACCGATGTAATGAACACGAGAGATACCTCTTGGGTAACACTGATAGCTTCAACTGCACAGGAAGCGTACGATTCTATAATTCAAGCTTATAAAATAGCTGAAGATCCAAGGGTCTTTCTACCGGTCATGGTTGCATATGATGGCTATGCAATGAGCCATACATATGAACCAGTTTATGTTTCTGAGAAGGCAGACGCTTTTAAGGATTATATACCAAAGAATTCACAATGGTACACATTAAACCCTGAGAAGCCGATAACAATGGGCTCTATAGCCAATCCTGACTGGTATTATGAGTTCAAATATCAGCAGGTGGTGGCAATGAAAAATGCATATGATGTTGTGAGGGAAGCTGATGAAGAATATGGCAAAAGGTATGAAAGAAAGTACGGCATCATTGAAGAGGATGGCGTTGAAGGCTCAGATATAACTTTTGTAACTTATGGAGGGATCTTTGGTACTCTAAAGGAAGGTGTTGAAGAGTTAAGGAAGAAAGGGGAAAAGATAGGACTTGCGAGGATAAGGCTTTACAGACCATTTCCATCAGAAGACATAGCTAAACTTGCTGAAAAAACAAAGGCTTTAGTTGTGCTAGATAGAGCTATAACTTTCGGAGTAGGTATATCAGGACCTGTTGCAAGAGAAATAATAAGCTCTCTATATTCAAGAGGGATTGAAAAATATGTTTATAGCTTTATTATAGGAATCGGACAGAGAACAGTAACAGAAAAAGATATAGCTGCTATATATGAAAAGGTAAAGGACATGTATGTTTCACATGAAATGCAAAAAGAGAGCATTTACTGGGGTGTAAGAGAATGATGGCAAAACCTTTTTTTAGGACAGTATACGACGTCCCGAGAGAAGAATATCTTGCACCAGGGCACGGACTGTGTGCAGGTTGCACAGCGGGTACAATTGTTAAGCTACTTTTAAAGGTAGCTGGCCCTAACACAATTGTAGTCAACGCTACAGGATGTGTAGAAGTCTCAACTACGCCTTTCCCATACACTTCCTGGAAAGTTCCATGGATACATGTAGCTTTTGAAAACGCTGCAGCCGTTGCAAGCGGTATCGAATCTGCCCTTAAAGCTTTAAAGGCTAAGGGGGTTATAGATCCGTCAAAAAGAATAAACATAATAGCTTTAGCAGGAGATGGGGGCACATATGATATCGGTTTCCAAGCTCTTAGCGGTATGCTTGAAAGAGGACACAAAGTGATGTACGTGCTTTATGATAATGAAGCTTATATGAACACTGGTATACAAAGGAGCGGCGGGACTCCTGTTTATGCTTGGACTACAACAACGCCTGTTGGCAAGATTTTAAAAGGAAAGATCCAACAAAAGAAACCTATAGCGGAAATAGTAGCAGCTCACAAGATACCATACGTTGCAACAGCTAATCCAGGATATTTTACAGATATGATGAACAAATTCAAAAAAGGCCTTGAGGTAAATGGACCTTCTTTTATACACGTAATACAACCATGCACTACAGGTTGGAAATTTGATCCAAGGTATGGTATAGTATTAGCTAGGCTAGCTACAGAGACTGCTCTTTGGATAAACTGGGAAGAGGAAGAAGGTCAATTCAGAGTTACCGTAAGCGTTCCCAGAAGAAAGCATGTAAGGCACTATTTTGAACTTCAAGGAAGGTTTAGCCATCTTACTGAAGAGGAAATAGAAGCTATACAAAAAGAAGTAGACTTAGAAGTTGACAAAATAAACAAGCTTGTTGGCAGAACAGTTATAGGTCCTCTAGTAGAATAAACCGTTTAGTTTTTTATTTTTAATTACATAATAGACAATAATATAACAAATCTTTATGATTAAGATTTTTGGTCAAGTTTATAATTTTGTTTTTTACTTAAGTAAAATGGGCGAGCGGCCGGGCGGGTTACGGGGAAACCTGAGGAAGCTCCTCCCTTCGTCCACGGGGTTTGGCGCGGCGACGCGCGGCGAGAGATCGCCGGCTCTGGAACAGAAACGATACCCAAACAAGCAGATGGCTTTGATGGCAACCAAATGGTTGCCTGAGGACGCTTGTTAAAGGGATGAAACGGCCATCCCAAACGAAGAAAGGCCAAAACTGGCCTATGAAGCACCCGTGGGTGAGGCCTAGGTTGGCCGCATAGTCAAATCCCGCTTAAACAAAAGGAGGGCTACGAGCCGCACGCCCAATTTTTAAGAATCTAACTTTACTTTGTATAAGAACCATCTTTAATAATCCATCTGTCTGTATATCTTTTTGTATTTTGAATTACTGATATTAAAGATCTAGGCATATCATCCATATAAACAAATTCAGGAAGGTAAGAGAGAAGCTTAATGGTAAAACTCTTAATTTCTTCAAAATTTAGCATGTTATCTGAGCTTAGCCTACTTTGTGAATAACCTATGTGCATGTAAGATTTTACTTCAACAAAATGCGGATTACCTCTCTTTATAAGATCTGCTGCTTTTGGCAACTGTTCTGATTTATCATTATACCCTTTTATTAAGGTAATTCTTATTACTGTTCTCGTTTTCATTTGGCTCAGAAGCTCTAAAGATCTATTCCATCTTTCCCAAGCATCCTTATACAGCGGTCTGTTAATTTTAATAAAATCATCTTTGTCATAAGCATTCATCGAAAGATAAATCTGTGTAGGAAGAGCGTCCTCATCCATAAGGCGCTTTAGCATATCCGGCTCTTGGCCGTTTGTAACTAAAAATATGCTTTTTGTATTAGAAAGAGTTTTTAAGTATTTGATAAGTTCGGGAAGTTTAGGATACATTGTAGGTTCGCCCGATAGGGAAATTGAATAATGAGACGGAGTTAAAGCATTCTTTAGCCACTCTTTATCAACATTACTATCTCCCATGAAACCTATCAAGAGCTTTTTTCTTTCACTTTCAAGGTTTTTTACTATTTCTGCAGGTTCATCGATCCATCCTTCAGGCATCTTTAGCATTTTATAAAATTCATTTGGCCTCCAGCAATATATGCACCTGTTTTCGCAAAAAACCGCGGTTGGGGTAAACTCCATGCACTGATGCGTTTGTATGCCATAGAATTTGTTCTTGTAGCAGCCGCTCTTTTTTCGGATAGCTTCTTTTGTCCAATGGCATATTTCAACAGCAGAATGTCCAAAAATTCCATAATGCGCTCTCTTTAAAGCTTCTATTGTTTTTGAATCAAGGGTAAGCTTTTCCTGCATCCATATTTATTTTAGCATTTCTTATTTATAAAAGCAATCCAAAAACTTAACTTTTTGATAGTTTGCTTTTATTACATTGCTTTTATACATTTTAAAAGTTCTACAAAGCAAAGCATGTATTTTTTATGTATAGAATCGTCTAAAAACAAATATTAATCATTGACATTTTTAAAAAAATTAAAAGGCAATACCGCAAAAATTTTGAATAAATAAAAACATAAAACAAAAGGGCAAATGTAAAAAATTACTGTAATATCAGGTTAAAAACGATAAAAACATTTAAGGCAGCATTTCTAAAAGCTTAAAATCGATAAAAACAGCTAGGAGATAGATATGCCTGTTATTCAGATATTCAGATATAGACTCGAGAAATTAATCCCGAATCATAAATATAACGAAATAACAGAAATTTTACCATATATAGGCGTTGATATAGAAGAACTTACCCCTGAATATGTAAGGATAGAATATTCTCCAAATAGGCCTGATTTTAGTACTGATTATGGAATTGCCAAGGCGCTTAAAGGCTTATTTGGAGATGAACTCGGCATAACTCATTGGATTCCCGAGAATGGTAGCATAGCAGTCAATGTTGAAAAGAGCGTCTTAGAAGTTAGACCATTTATATCAGTATTTGCGGCAAAGGGATTAAAGTTAGATGAAGAAGATATAAGACAACTTATTTCTATGCAGGAAGACTTGCACGAGGGTATTGGAAGAGGTAGAAAAAAGCTTGCTATTGGACTTCATGACATGAAAAGCTTAAAATTTCCACTTTTTTACAAGACCGTCACCGGAAGCCATAAGTTCATCCCGTTAAATATGGACAAAGAAGTTACGATTGAAGAAATGCTTACTTTAACAGAACAAGGTCAAAAATACGGCAAGCTAGTAAATGGCAATTATCCAGTTATAATTGATAGCTCAGGTATAACGCTTTCTGTCCCTCCAATAATTAACGGCAACTATACAAAAATCACAAATGCCACAAGCGAAATCCTTGTAGACATTACTGGCAACGACTTTAAATCCATCAAGCTGGCAGCTTCAGTTATAGCTGAAACTTTACACGAAATGGGTGGCCAAATTATAAAAGGAACTGTGCGCTATCCTGACGGTAAAACTTTACAGGGCCCTGATGTTTCAGATCATAAAATCTCGGTAAGCTTGGATTTGATAAAAAATATGTTGGGTTTTGACATTAAGCCAGAAGAAGTTGTTTTATCTTTAAGGAAAAGCAGGTTAGATGCAAGTTATGAGAACGGATTAATAACAGCCATAATTCCTCACTACAGGGGAGATATAATGCACGCTGTAGATATAGCTGAAGAGGTGTTGCTCGGATACGGATTGTTTAACATCAAACCGGATCTTGATATAAAGTTAGTAAGCGGAAAACTTTCTGAAAAGACAAAGTTAGATGAGTTGGTTAAGGCCACTGCAATAGGATTAGGATTTACTGAGGTGTTAAATCCGATGCTTGTCTCAGAAAGCATGCTAAAACAGATTCTTGGCGAAGATGCCAAGCCAATTACTGTAGAATTTTCAAAAAGTGCAGAGCACAATGCCCTAAGGACAGAGATATTTCCTGGATGCGTTTTAGTTTTATCTATAAACCAAAACGAACCCATGCCTAGAAAGATATTTGAAATAGGAGATGTAGTTAGCATCAAAGGAGACAGCATTTTGCAAGAGAAAAAGCTCTGCCTTTTAGAAGAAAAAGACGGCATAAGTTTGACCGAAATGAAGTCATATTTAGAAGCTTTTATTAAAATTTTAGGGCTTAATGTAGAAAAAATTAGTTTCTTTAAAGTCAGCAAACCTTATGCATTAAGAGGTTTTGACATAATTTTTGATAATACAGTAATAGGAGAAACCTTTGAAGTGAACCCTCATATTATAGTTAACTTAAAAATAAAGAACCCGGTTGCAATTTTAGAAGTTAGCTTAGAAAAACTTTATAATTCGCTTGCCAAAGGTTGAAAATAAGTTAAAGTTTAGTCCGTGCGTAACTAACCGCTATAACTTCTATCTCACTTATATATTGATTACTTAAAAGATAACTTTCTAAAGGCTCAGTTCCTCCTTCGGCTTCATCTATTTCTATATCAGCTATTATTGCGTTTAAGCCAAACGCTATAGGTTCAACTTCATATCTAACAACTTTATACTTAGTTATGCTATTTATTATATCCTCGGGCTTGGTTTCTATATCTTTAGGCAATATTTTAATTCTAGCTAAAACTTTGTTCGGCATAAACTTCACCTTGACTACGGTCCTTCAAATCCGCAATTATCGCATTTATATGGTCTGTTAAATTCTCTGCACTTTTCACATCTCCAGATAGTTACTTTTCCGCAATCAGGGCATAAAAACTTTGTATATCTTTCATTAGGAGAAATAGGTTTATGACAGCTAGTGCATACAGGCAATCCTCTTTGAGCCAACTCAAAGCAATAGTGATTAGAACGTTTAAAAACGTTTCTCACATTATGCTTATTATGTTTCGAAGCATTTTGGTATTAAATTTATGCAGGGACAAAAATATGCCTTTTTTAGGTCGGTAATTAATGTTTTACTTTTTATCTTTGCTTAGACGTGAAACTCAGTTAATAGCAGTTTAAACAATGTTTTCTTGTACCCAAGCGCTTTAAAAGCGTTCACACAATTATAACCTTCATTCAAGCTTGAATAACGTTCTTAGCATAATATGTATGTAACTTTGGCTAATTCAAGGTATAACTAAACCTAAGTCGTTACTAATATTTTATATTTTATATAGAGAAGGTTAGTACCAATAACTAACCTATAATAAATAGCAATCAGCTTATGTAAAAGCTTAAATTATATGTTTTAGGTGGTAGATTAGATGAAGATTTTACTGTTAGATGCGGAAAGGTTTGAATTTATGACTATAGAGCCTGAAAGCTCGACACATGATGAATTTGAAAAAGGAAAATCAGAATCTTTTAAAGATGTGCTTGTAGGGTTTGTCGCTCTTGAAAAAGGGGATGATGAATCTGTTTTTGATGAAGCTTTTAGTGATATTTCGGATTACATGTCAAAAATAGGTAGAAAAGAACTAGTTATTTATCCATATGCGCACTTAAGCGATCAACTGTTACCTTCCACGCAGGCTATAAAACTTTATAATGAATTTGCAGATTATTTAAAAAATAACGGTATAAATATCGTAAAGGCTCCTTTTGGGTGGAATAAAAGCTATACTATTCAAATAAAAGGGCATCCATTAGCTGAAAGTTTGAGGACTTATAAGGCTAAAAAAAGTAAAAAAGTAGCGTTTACTCCAAAAGAAAAATTTTACAGATTTTTTGTAATAGACGAAGAAGGTAATGAATACGAAATATTTAAGGATAAACTTAATGAGTACGACGTATTAAATAAAAATCCAGCGCTAAAAAGGTTCGTGCAGAATGAACTGATTGGTAAAGAGACGCACAAAGAAGAACCAGCTCACATCAAATATATGAGAAAGCTCGAATTGGTTGACTACTGTCCGGAAAGCGATATAGGGCATCTTAAATGGTTTCCAAAAGGCGTCATAATTAGAGACCTAATCCTTGACTATGCTGAGCAACTAGCCTTAAACTGGGGCGCGATAAAAATGCAAAACCCTTTAATATACAGAACGGATGTAGAAGCAATAGCCCTTCTTCAAGGGGAATTCCATGAAAGAGACTATAAAATTGAAGGTGAAAACATGGTTCTTAGGTTTGCAAGCGATCCTGGGGCATTCCCATTTGTTCAAAAGGTTGGGCTAAGCTACAGACAGATGCCCTTTAAAGTTTACGAAGAGGCACAGTGCTTTCGTAAAGAACAGAGCGGAGAAGTTGTGGGTTTGATGAGAGTTAGAAGCTTTCTTATGACTGATCATCACGCTTTCTGTCAAAACGAAGATGTAGCTAGAAAGGAGTATTATGAGCTTTCTAAGCTTTTTGCAAAGCTTATGAACGATATAATATCTGGAGAACACTGGGTTTTAGGATTTGAAATAGTAGATGAATATTATGAGAAGTATAAAGACTTATTCAAACAGATACTCAGGGATGTTAAAAAGCCTGCATTCTTTAAGCTGATGAACCGCATGACCCATTATTA
The DNA here is from genome assembly GCA_002506605.1 of Thaumarchaeota archaeon UBA160. Lineage (GTDB taxonomy): Archaea > Thermoproteota > Nitrososphaeria > Conexivisphaerales > UBA164 > CAYFFZ01. The sequence goes on along the minus strand of DAXX01000066.1, from coordinate 19,931 downwards.
CGCTTTTAAGAATGAATTTCAGGCTATATTTCCCGATGGAAACAACCTTCAAATTTCTACGGTACAATGGGATGTAAAGAACGGAGAACGATTCAATATAACTTACATGAACGAAGAAGGGAAAAAAGTGCACGTACCTATCATAATCCATGCATCAAGTTTTGGTAGCATAGAAAGGGCTTTAGCTTCTATGCTTGAATCTGCAGCTTGGGAAGAAAAACAAGGAAAAGTACCGCTTTTGCCATTCTGGTTGTCGCCAGAGCAAGTTAGGGTATTGCCTGTATCTAGCGCCGAGCATTTAAATTATGCCGAAATGATAGCAAATATAATCGAGGAAAAAGGGTTCAGAGTTTCTATCGACGACAGAGATATAACTTTGGGCAAAAAGGTGGCAGAAGCTAAAAGCGATTGGATTCCGATCTTGGTAGTAGTTGGCGCAAAAGAGGTAGAAAACAAAAAACTTAACGTGGTAAACAGAATAGGCGCGCAAATAGGTAAAGAACCTTCGTTTGAAATGACTGTAAATGATCTTATTGCCCTTCTTGAAAATCTTCAAGCTGGCATGCCAAAAAGAAAGCTCTCGTTGAGCAAATACATTTCTAAAAGACCAAAGTTCATCTAAAATTTATATTAGCCCAGAATAAATATCTCTATATGCCACCTTTTATAGAAGCTAACAAAGGTGATATAGCTGAAAATGTAGTTATGTCTGGGGATCCGGAAAGAGTAAGACAGCTTTCTTCTCTTTTAGACGAAAGAAAAGAGATAAATGTTAAAAGAGGTTATATAGTATACACTGGGAAATATAATGAGCATGCTATAACCATAGCTTCTCATGGCATAGGAGGACCTTCAATTTCAGCTTTGCTTGAAGAACTTTTGAATTTTGGAATAAAAAGGGTTGTAAGGTTTGGGACAAGCGGCGCATTACTTAATGAAATGAACATAGGTGATGCGGTGGTTGCAACCGGCGCTAGTTATTCCCCAGGTGGTGCTCTTAACGAATATTCGAATGGTATAGTTATCTCGCCATCTCCAGATTTTGAACTAACTTATGAGTTATACAAGAATTTAAATGAAAGAGGTATACAGGCATATCTAGGACAGGTTTTTTCTAAAAACGCATTTTATACTTTGGATAATGCTTTGGAAACTTATAAAAAATATAACATTCTTTCTCTTGAAATGGAGTGTGCCACCCTTTTAACTATATCTCAGCTTAAAAATATAAAGTCGGCATGCGTTCTGATGATAAGTGACAGTATAGTTAAAAAGACAAAGATGTATACCGCCGATGAGCTCAAAGAATTTGCGATGAAGATAGGGAGAGTTATATTCGAAACGTTAGCAAAATACTAAATTTCGAACCCAAAACCTTCAGCAAATTTGGAAAACTTTCTGTATTCATCTAAAAATTTGATACCTTTTTGAGTTATTATATAGAGCTGACCCTCTTCACCATTTATCTGTTTGATCAAGCCTTTTTTCAGCAGTTCATCTATAATCTCTGTTAACCTTACATAAGGAACGTTAGACCTTCTTACAAGTTCAGTTATCTTTAATCCTTCATTTGATTCTTTAAGAGTAAAGAGTAAATCGGCTATTATACGTATTCTGCTTCTCATTTTAGTGCACCAGGGAGCTTAGCATTATGAGGTAACCTATAGCCTGAACAACATAGCCAAATGCTGTGAAGCGGTCTATTATTTGCATAAATATAGAAAAAGAAACTAATATAAGACCGGCTCCAACAAGAAGGTTAGTTAGCCTTTTTGTTTTTTGATAATATATCAATGTTTCAATTCCGGCATATAGCGAAAAAAATATAGCAATTGTTCCGCCTCCTACATATGGAATGATTATAAGCGGTGCAAGGTTTTCATTTAACTCCTTGATATGTTCTAAACCAATTAAAAGGAATCCTACAGCTTCAAAATAAAAACCTAAATAAGGAGTAACAAAGTCGCTCAGCAAACCCAACATTATTATCAGAAAAGCAATACTTTCTCTTAGCAGGGTTTTGCTTTCCAATTTAAGGTACCCATAAAAACTTGTAAAAGCTATTATCGCAGTCGCTATGATAGATATTATCAGCGAAATTAATTCGATTATTGCTACCATATTTTAAATTATTTAGAAAAAGCCAAGTAAATAAATGTTTACGGGCCCGGCGGGATTCGAACCCGCGACCTCCGGCTCCGAAGGCCGACGCTCTATCCTGGCTGAGCTACGGGCCCTTACTCAAACTTAAATGGGGGATAATAGACGCCTTTTTCTGTTATTATAGCTGTTATCAAGTCAGGTGGAGTTATATCAAAAGCCGGATTATAGGCCTTTATTCCTCGCGGAGCTATCCTTTTTCCTTTTATGTAAAATATTTCATCTGGAGACCTTTCCTCTATAACAACAGCTTCAACTCGGCTCTTTAAATCTAAAGTAGAGCTGGGAAGAGCTACGTAAAATGGTATGTTAAAACGTTTTGCAAGAGTTGCAATTTGAAAAGTGCCTATTTTATTAAGCGTTGTACCGTCTTTCAAAACTCTATCAGCACCTACTATTACTTTATTTACGAGCCCTTTCATCATAGTTAATCCAACTGCGGTATCAGCGATAAGAGTTACATCAAAACCATCTTTTGCAAGTTCATATGTGGTAAGCCTTGCACCTTGCATAACAGGCCTTGTCTCAGTAGCAAAAACTTTAATGTTTTTACCCCTTTCTTTAGCGACCCTTAAAGGAGCTAGCGCTGTTCCATAATCTACAGTAGCAAGAGCTCCTGCATTGCAATGAGTAAGAACGGTATCCCCATCTTCAAAAAGCGGTTCGCCATTTTCTCCTATCTTTTTTGCGTTATCAAGCTCCTCATTAAATATTTTTGAAGCTTCTGCCCAAGCTTTTTCAAAATCGACACCGTTCTTAAGCGTATTTAAGATGCGATCTACAGCCCACATTAAGTTGATAGCCGTCGGTCGAGCTGTTTTTAGCCATTCTGCAACATTCTTATATTCTGCATCATCTTTAACTTTTTTAGCGGAAAGCGCAAGCCCATAAGCCGCTACAACTCCTATGAGAGGGGCTCCCCTTACCACCATAGTTTTTATCGCATTATAGGCATCCTCAGCCGATTCGATTTTGATCCATTTCTCACGCGTAGGAAGGAGTCTCTGGTCAAGAACCCATACTTCTTCTTTCTCTATTTTAATGGGTCTCATGCATCATATTAGAGAGAACCTCTAATTTATTTTTTCTTTTTAAAAGACCAACAATATAAAAATTATAATTCAAAAACTTTCTTAAAAATTTTATAAGCTTCATCATTTATCAGGTACATTCTTATTTCTTTTAAGGTGCCACCTTTTATACTTTTTACGGCTTCTAAAAAAGCTTTGGCAGAATCCTCGTATGGAAAACCATAAGCGCCTGTAGAAATAGCTGGAAAGGCCACACAACTTAACTTTAGTTCTAAGGCTTTCTCTAAAGCTACTCTGTAAGCCAGCACGAGATCTTCGTAACTTCCTTCTCCATATATTGGGCCTACAGTATGAATTATATATTTGGCTTTGAGTTTTCCACCAGACGTTAAAGCGACTTCTCCTTTTTTCAAAGGACCATGATTTTTAATAAAATCATCACTTTCCTTTTGTATCGAGTATCCTCCTTTTTTAACGATTGCATAGGCTACCCCGCCGCCATGTTGCAAAAAAGCATTTGCCGCGTTAACTATGGCATCACAATCTGCATCTGTAATATCGCCTTTAATCAGCTTTATTTCAGCAGATCCTATTATTATCATAAACGTTTTATAATAAATATTAAAATAAAAGCGTTCTTTAAAATGCTATGATAACAAAATTTTTATGCATAAAATTATCATTACTGCAAGAAAAAGCTAACTAATATAATTAGGATTTTGCGTTTTAGAAAGGCTGGCCTTCTACCTTTTCGTGTACAATGAGCTAAGCACCAAATTTTTATATAGACTTTATTAAACTATTGTGAATAATGGAAGTTCAAAACCCATTTAAAGATTTTAAAGAGATTCAGGATTTAATATTTAAAAAATGGGAAAATGCAAGAAAAGAAATCGATTCTGAAGATAGACCTCTAGTTACATTTATAGAGGGTCCACCAACCATGAATGGCGAACCTCATATCGGGCATGTCAGAGGAAGGGTCATAAAGGATCTTTTTTATAGAATGGAGGTTTTAAAGGGCAATAAGGTATTTTTCAGAGCTGGTTGGGACACTCAGGGTCTTCCAGTGGAGCTTGAGGCTGAAAAAGAGCTTGGGATAGTAGGCAACAAATATCAGGTTCTTAATAAGATTGGAGAGGATAAGCTTGTTGCCAAATGTAAGGAGCTTATACTCAACTATAATAAAATCTGGAGGCAAGTTGACAGGCAACTCGGGCTTATGTTTGATTATGATAAGGCTTACTGGACTTACAAGGATGAATATATTGAAAGAGAATGGAAAATAATCAAGGCAGCCTATGAAAAGGGGCTGTTATATGAAGATTATAGGGTTGTAGCTTACTGCCCTAGTTGCCAGACAAGCCTAAGTAACAGTGAAGTAGCGCTAGGTTATAAAGAGGAAACAGATCCTAGTATGTACTATAAAGTAAAACTTGCCGATGAAGACCTTTACATTATAGTATGGACCACCATGCCTTTCACGCTTATTACTGATGAAGCTGTTGCGGTAAATCCTGAAGAAAAGTATCTTATAATAAACGTTAAAGGAGAAAAGTGGATAGTTGGCTCAACGGCATTAAATGCATTCTTAAAAGAAACAGGAATAAAGGCTGAAGTAATAGGGGAAATAAAAGGTAAAGAACTTGAAGGGAAAAGATATATTCCGGCTTTAAAGGACTTTGTTCCTGCACAAGATTATATGTTCTCTAACGGGCAAGCATATTATATTTTTGCAGAAGATTTTGTTGATGTTACCACAGGTACGGGTATAGTTCACCTTAGTCCTGCTAACGGAGAAGAAGACTTTGATGTTGGCAAAAAAAGAGGCTTACCCGTTTTCAACCCTATAGATGATCAGGTTAAGTTCACAGAGCAGGCAGGAAAATATGCGGGTCTTTTTGTAAGAGATGCTGATGATATTATAGCAAAAGATCTCGAAAGTAAAGGCGTTCTTGTTAAGTATGGGAAAATTAAGCATCTTTACCCAACATGCTGGCGTTCAGGGCATAAACTAGTATTTTTAGCGAGAAGAGAATACTTTTACGATATACCAAAAATTGCGGACAAAGCTTATGAGGAAGCATCAAAAGTACAGTATTTTTTTGATCAGCCAAAAAATAGATTTCTTGAGATAATAAAAGAAAAAAAGCCATGGTGCATAAGCAGGGAAAGGGTTTGGGGCACGCCACTTCCGGTTTGGGTATGTAAAAAATGTGGCAACAAAATATACCTATTTAGCAGAGAAGAAATAATAAAAAATGCAGCAAAGCTTCCAGATGGGCCTAATTTTGAGCTTCATAAACCGTGGATAGATAGGGTTGTAATAAAATGTCCTAAATGCGGAGGCGAAGCTTATAGAGAAACTTTTGTTCTTGATACGTGGCATAACAGCGGAGCTGCGCCGTACGCTTCTTTGACGGAAGACGAGTATAAAAAAGTTGTACCTGTAACATTCCTTACAGAAGGCATCGATCAGACCAGAGGATGGGCTTATACGCTTCTTATGGAAGGTATTATATTTAATGGAAAATCACCTTATAAAAGCTTCCTCTTTACCGGCTTGATAGTAGATGAAAAAGGCGAAAAGATGAGCAAAAGCAGAGGCAACGTAGTTTATGCGAAGGATCTTTTCAATACTTATCCATCTGATCTTGTAAGATTTTACCTTATATGGAAAGCTAACCCTGTTGACGTATTAAGCTTTGATAAAAAAGAAATGATGGAAAGACCTTTCCAGGTATTAAACACCCTTTATAACCTTCACGTATATTATAAGGTGAACTCTGAATACGATAATTTTATCTGGGAAGAAAAAGAAAAAGGAGAACTCAGCGAAAAAGAACTTTGGATACTTGGGTTACTTCAGAAAACTAAAAAAGAATATGTTGAAGCTTACGAAAAGAAAAAATTAAACGAAATGGCCAGAACTATGGAGCGTTTTATAATAGAAGATTTTAGTCAAAAATATGTACCAATGATAAGGAACGAGCTATGGAACGATAGTCCAGAAACAGAAATGAGAAGGTTTGGCATATATTGGACATTAGGCAAAATTTTAAAAGAACTTGATATTTTGTTGCACCCGCTTGCTCCCTACACCACCGATTACCTTTACGAAAACATATTTAAGGTCAAAGAGTCTTTGCTGAAAGAGAGACTTCCCGCTTTCGAAGAAAAATATTATAATGAAGAACTCATAAAAAAATATGAAACAGTTTGGGACGTGGTTTCTTTAATAAATAGTGCAAGGATGAAAGCAAAAATAAAAAGACGCTGGCCTTTAAGCGAAGTTATAATTTATTATAAAATTGACCTTTCAAATGACATCCTTTCTACCATATCTCAAATAGCAAACGTAAAAAGGGCGCAGCTGGTAAAAAGCCTAAAAGAACTCCCATTAGAGGTAAAAGTTAAACCTTTGGTTGGCGAGTTAGGAAAACTCTTTAAAAAAGAATCTGTTAAAGCTAAAGAGCTTATCGAATCATCTGATCCGATCTATATAGCAGAATCAATAATCAAAGAGGGGCAAATTACTCTTGATGGTTTTAAAATACCATATCAAGCCATTGAAATCCAATTTATTCCTAAACCCGGTTATGAAATCGCATGGGAAAAAGACTTGCTTGTAATTATAAATCTGCAGAGGGACAAAGAGCTTATAGAAGAGGGTTATTTAAAAGACGTAGCAAGACGGATTCAGTATGCTAGAAAGGAAAAAGGATATAATCCCACAGATGTTCTAGAAAGAGCACACATATATTCTGATGATATAGATGTGATAAACGTAATCAAAAAGAGACAAAATGAGCTATCTTTCCTTACAAGAGTTAAGAATTTTGTTGTTAACTTTGGAAAGCCAGAACTAGGCAATTATCTAGAATACGAATTGGATGAAAAAAAGATCTACATTAGCTTTGAATAATTATTAAAAATCAAGCTTTAATATGAAATATTTTTTAAAATTATAAAGTAAAAAGTTTTTATCCTTAGATTTTTAATAAAAAAGTATATGAAATTTTATCTTAAGTGTACAAAATGCGGACAAAAGTACGATCCAGATTATATGTGGCCACGATGCGAAAAGTGTGGCGGCCTTCTAGAAGTCACATACGATTACGATAGCATAGAGATTCCTTCTGATTTTAAGAGCGAGTTCGTCAAGCAATGGAAATACAAACCTTTTATGCCGATTAGAAGGAGGCCTATAACAGCAGGAGAAGGTGGAACAAGGCTCAGAAAAGTTGCTTCAGGACCAAACATATACCTTAAGATAGAGCTTGACAATCCCACCAAATCGTTTAAGGACAGAGGTTCAACTGTTGAAGTGACAAGAGCTCTTGAGCTAGGAAGCCAGAAACTAGTAGTTGCATCTACAGGCAACATGGCTTTATCTGTTTCAGCATATTCAGAAATAGCAGGTCTTGAAAGCATAACATTCGTAGGTTCCGGCGCAAATCAAAACAAAATAGATATGATAAGGAATAAAGGCGGAAAGATAGTTCAAGTTGAAGGTGACTTTAACGATGCTTTAATTGAGGCCGAAAAATTCGCCCAAAAGACCGGTTCATTCTTAGTGGGAGATTACCTTTACAGAAAGGAAGGGCAAAAAGGTGTTATATTTGAAGTTATAGATCAGCTTTCTTACAATTCGCCAGATTATGTGTTTGTTCCAGTAGGAAATGGAACTTTGATATCTGCCACCTATAAAGGGCTATACGAATATAAGCTATTTGGGCTAATAGACAAAATGCCAAAAATTATAGGCGTTCAAGCGAAGGGGGCTGATGCGTTTTACAGGTACTATAAAACAGGAAAGCTTGAAAAAGTAACTGTTAAGACCGCGGCGGACGCTATAGCTGTTGGTTTGCCTACCTATGCAGAGCAAGCAAAAGAAGCTGTGAAACTGACAGGAGGAGATGTCATAACAGTAAGCGAAAAAGAAATAACGAAAGCTGTAAGAGATATATACAAGCTTGCTCAGGTATGTGCTGAGCTTGGAGGAGCTGCGGCGTATGCAGGTTTACTTAAATATGATTTGCCTAAAGATTCAACAGCCGTTGCTTTTGTCACTGGTGGGAACATCTAATATCAAGATTTTTCTTGACTTAAAATTTTTTCAATTTCGCTAGTAAGATTATCTTTATTAATTTCTAACTCTTGTCTAGTCTTCATTACTTTTACTTTTAAAATGCCTTTAGAGTATTCTTTAGGAAGGACCAACACTACTAAAGAAGCGCCGTTTTTTTCAGCTTCTGAAAGCTGATCATCAAGCTTGTTCTTGCGTGCAAAATCGCTTTTGAAACCTTTGTCCCTGAGCTGTTCTGAAATTTTAAAAGCCTCACTTTTTAACTCATTTACATAGCCTACATATATTAGCGGTTCTTGCTGTTGGCTTAATTGCGACACAAGAAGAAGCCTATCAACACCTCCCGCTACTCCCAATGCTTTAAGGTCGTTCCTGCCAAACAATAGAGGTAACGAATCATAACCCCCTCCCCCCGCTATTGCTCCTAGATTTGCGCTGTCTTTGTCATATGCTTCAAACACTATATCAGTATAATAGTCGAGTCCTCGCACTATTTTGAAATTTATCTCAACAGGCACATTTAATGATTTAGCTATATCCTTGAGTGTGAAAAGCTCAGGTCTGATATGTTTTTTAATATTTTCCGAGTCTTCTTTCGCTTCAGAAATTTTAAGAACTTCTTTAATAAGGTCTCTTTCATACCCTTTTTCTTCGTACTCAACAATTATTTCTTCTTGAGTCTTCTTTCCAAGTTTGTCTATGGCCCTAAGAAGCTCAACGCTATATTTTTCTTTAGCTACTTCCTTCACAGCATCTTCAACAGTTCGTCTATCGCTTATAAAAATTACAGGATTTTTTACGCCTGAATCCTTTAGCATTCTGTATGTAAATGAAAGTACTTCAGCGTATGCCTCTGGGCTTTTGTCCCCGTAAACTTCTAGGTCCCATTGATAAAACCACCTATACCTGCCTTTTTGAGGTTCATCATATCTCCACATGCTTGCAAAGGCGCCAAGTTTCACAGGTAAAGGAATATCTCTTCTTTGACATACATATCTTGTTATCCCAACTGTAAGGTCAAATCTTAATCCAAGATCCCTTCCTGATTTATCCTTAAATGCGTATATTTCATTAATTATATCTTCGCCTCCTTTCGCTTCAAGAGTTTCTAAAAACTCAAGTGAGGAAGGTTCCATTAGTTTTACATTATAAACTTTAGATAAATTAACAAAGTTTTCACGTATTCTTTCTAACTTTTCATAAAGTTCTGGATCATAATCCCTTAATCCTCTGGGTATCCTCATCAAGCGGCATCAAACCTGCTTATATGCTGTGCTTTAAATGTATTTAACCTTAAATTTTTTGTATGAAGTATTATGCTGAACTAACCCGATTAATCGGCTGGGGCTTTCCGCTTTATTCGAAGAGCTCGAGCCTTTGGAGCTATATGTTAGCTAGTTTTTCGCCTGCATCCAAAATCAATCTTTGATATGCATTTCTTGATTGTATCTAAGAAGCATTTCTATAAGGGGACTTCGCCTCTTAACCATCGTTGGAGTTAAATAAATGTTATAGCACGTATGCTTTTGTAATTTTATGCCAGACGAAAGCAGTTGCAATGACTATCAAAGTACGTTTAATAAATTTATTCAATAAAGAATAGGCAAAATTCAACGAGAAGCTTGAGGTCAGGAAAACTTCTTATTGCCTATTGGGATGTTTTAGAATCGATACAAAGAACTTAAAGGCTGTAAACAAAGGTAAAAAGTAATGTCTTATAAATTTCAAGAACCATTCATAAAATTCTGGGCAACTTTGCACAGAGGTTCGATAGCTGGAGCTTAGAAGATAAAGTTCTTAGAGAATCTTAAGAGTAAAGGGCTTACGTTTGCTGAAATATAAAAAGAAAACGCGTTAAAATTAAGCAGATCAAAAAGATGCGACAGAATAATAAAGCTGAAGAAGGAAAGAGCATATGAAACGAAACGCTTTTTCAGTGTGCTACAAAGCGTGGGCAAAGTATGTATTGACTGGGTGTTTTCTTAGCAATTAATAGTAAGTTTGTGAGGCCTTAAAAAAGGTATAATGGTCTCTCAACGAAAGCTATGCAAAAACTGGTACTTATAATAAAACGATAAGCTAATGTTAAAAATAGCTGCCGTATAAGTTAAAAAGCGCTAAAATTATTCAACAGAGTGTATAAAACTTAGGTTTAAATACTAATTCTTTTTTTGTGCTAAACCGCTTAATTCTGCAAGCAATGCCGAAAGCTGAATATCTGGATGAGCTCCTTGAATCAACCTATAATCATATTCAGCAAATATCTTAGCGGCCGAAGCTAGATCCACGTCCTTCTTGTTGTTTATGATTGAGAACATCATTTTTAGTATATCAGTTTCAGGAAGTCCGTATATCGTTATCAATTTGTAAAGTATTTCGCGTGCTTTTTTGAAATCCCCTGCTAAGGCGGCATCGACCATACTGTTTATATCGCTTTCCCTAGTTACTGTCATTGTAGCTTTTACGTTTTCAACGTTTACTTCGCCAAGAGCGGCCGCTTCTTGTAAATGATTTATAGCTTTTCTCATATCACCTTCACTTATTTCATATATTAGCTTAAGTGCATCTAAGCTGCATTTTACTTTCTCACTGTTACAAATGAACTGTAGCCTTTTTACTACAGAATCCTCATCAAGCCTCTTGAATCTGAATATGGCGCACCTGCTCTGTATGGGTTCTATAATGTTACTTGAAACGTTTGCTATAATGATGAATCTTGCGTTAGCGGATGATTCTTCCATTATCCTCCTGAGAGCTGTCTGAGCATCTGAGGTCATTTCATCTGCTTCATCTAATATTATTATTCTGTACGGTATACCAACCGATTTGTCAACAAATCTAGTAAAATTTTTAATTGTCGTTCTAACTGTATCAATGCCCCTTGTGTCTGATGCGTTAAGTTCAAGAGTATAATTTCTCCAGTTTTCTCCAAGTATTTCTCTTGCCAAACAAAACGCTACTGTTGTTTTGCCTGTGCCTGGTGGTCCGGCAAATAAAAGGTGTGGCATATCTTCAGGCTTTTTTAAAAAGCCTTTTAGGCGCTCTACTACTTCTTCTTGATCCTCTACTTCATCTAATTTTTGAGGCCTGTATTTTTCAACCCACATTATTTCTCTTATCATGTGCTTTTCCCCTTCTTACCTCCATTATATGTGGTAAAATTTCCATAAATATCTTTAAGCCTTCTTCTACAGCATCAGGCGACCCAGGTAAAGAGACTATTACAGAATCGCTTATCAATCCTACAGTCATGTTCCCCAACAACCCTCTATATCCAATTTTTTGAAAACTTCTTCTTCTAAACTCTTCTGATATACCCGGAATAAGCTTTTCAGAAATTTCGGAAACAACCTTGTCTGTAAAGTCTGTTTTTGAAGGTCCTGTCCCTCCAATCAGTATGACAACATCTGGCGCAAAATTAAATAGCATTAAATTTAACGAGCCTCTTATTGCAAGTTTATCATCCGGCACAAGCGATCTGCAACAAACTTTATGCCCAGAATTCCTTATTATTGCAGAAGCGGCAAGTCCGCTTTCGTCTCCAAGTTTTTCTTGATTAAATCTTGAGGTACTTACAGTTAATATTCCAAAAGTGTAGGTTTTACTTTCTTCAATCAATATACAATAGATATAGAGTATCAAAATATAAATTTAGTGAACTCTCTATTATTCGGGACGGTTATGTACGCGAAAATTAAAATTTTTATTATCTCTAAAAGCAACTTCATATTTTGTATTAGCGGTTGATATTTTATTTAATGAGCACATTTTTGACGTTCCGCTTGACAAATAAATTATTGAAAGTTTGTTAAGTATGATTTTTAATCCCAAAAATTAGGCCTTATAACTAAAGCCTGCCTTACGTAGCGTTTATAGGGGATATAAAAGGTTATAGATATTTTGTTATTTACCGGATGCTTCTCCTTTATTGTTTAAGGCCCTTTTTATTTTTTTAATTACCTTTATGCTTCTTATTTCAGTGAACGGGTACTGGCCATTTTCATCCTTTTCGTATTTTTTAACCATGTCCCATATATTTAACAGCGCAACCGAAACGCCATATAAAGCTTCCATTTCTACACCGGTTTTGGCTTCAGACTTAACAGTAACAGTAACCTCGACACCGTCATCTTTAAGCTCACACTTTGCTTCTGTAAAGTCTATAGGTATTGTATGGCAGAAAGCTATCGCATGAGGCGTCTCCTTAACCGCCTCAATGGCTTTTAATTCAGCAACAGATAACGGGTCCCCTTTTTCTATTTGTTGAGTTTTTATTCTTAAAATTGATTCTTTAGATAATTTTATGAAGCCTTTAGCAATTGCTGTCCTTTCGGTTACATTTTTTTGAGTTATATCTATGCTTTTCATAATAATTTTACAGTTATATATGTCAAAATAATAAACTATACGTTCATTTTCGACAAGGTAATAAATAAAAGTACCTGTGAGAAAAGATATTGGGATGGAAACTCTAGATTACGATGTTGCTATAGTTGGATCAGGGCTTGCAGGACTCAGAACAGCAATAGAAGTTCTGAGAAGAGACAAAGGCAAGCTTGGATTAAAAGTGGCTGTAATTTCAAAGATTTATTTGATGAGAAGCCATTCTGTTTCTGCTGAAGGAGGTACCTCTGCGGTCCTGTACCCTGAAGAGGGAGATAGTTTTGAACTGATGGCATGGGATACAATAAAGGGCAGCGATTTCCTTGCTGATCAGGATGCTGTTTGGAGGTTTGTTCATATCGCCACTCAAGAAATAAGGCTGATAGAAAGGTGGGGCGTTCCATGGAATAGAAGAGAGGACGGAAGGATAGAGCAGAGATGGTTTGGAGGGTTAAGCTTTCCAAGGGCTACTTATGCACAGGATAAGACTGGCTTTTTTGAGATGAGAGCACTTTATGATACTCTTTTAAAGTACGATAACTGGGATAGGTTTGATGAAAACTTTGTAACATCTATTGTAATTGAAAATAATGAATTCAAAGGTTTTACGGCCATAGATCTTAAAACTGGAAACTTTAGGTATTTCAGAGCAAAAGCTGGGGTAATAGCCACTGGAGGTGCTGGGCAGCTTTATAGAATAACTTCAATGGCAGTTAGCTCAACGGGTGATGGATATGGCTTAGCCTATAATGCGGGCTTGCCTCTAAAAGATATGGAGTTTGTTCAATTTCACCCAACAGGTTTGGTTCCAAGAGGGATCCTAATTACTGAGGCTGCAAGGGGGGAGGGTGCCTATCTTATAAATAAAGATGGTGAAAGATTTATGCAAAAATATGCTCCAAGTAAGATGGAGTTAGCTCCAAGGGACATAGTTTCAAGGGCTATAATGAAGGAGATAATGGAAGGAAAAGGTATTTATGATGAAAAAAGTGGGCTTTATCATGTATGGCTTGACATGAGGCATCTTGGGAAAGAAAGGATTGAACAGAAGTTGCCTTTCATAAGGGAGATAGGCTTAAAATATCTTGGAATAGATATAGTGGATCAGCCCCTCCCGATAAGGCCAACTGTACATTATAACATGGGAGGCATTCATGTAGATATAGACGGCAAGGTGCTTGATTCTACAGGTACGCCAGTTAAAGGGCTTTGGGCTGCTGGAGAGGCTGCGTGCGTAAGCATACAGGGCTCAAATAGACTTGGCTCAAACGGCACGAATGAATGTCTTGTTTATGGTTATATAGTTGGAAACGACATTTATAATTATATCGAAAAAGAAAGACCTGCTTTGCCAAGTCCGAGTCAGAACATACTAACAACAGAAGAAGATAGAATATTTGGAAAACTTTTAGGGAAAGAAAGTGGTGGGGAAGACGTTTATGAAATAAGAGACGAACTCAAAGATACTATGGAAAAGTATGTTCACGTATACCGGACTGGTTCAGATCTTGAAAAAGCTGTAGTAAAGATTAGAGAGCTTAAAGAAAGATACAAAAACATTAGGCTTACAGATAAAAGCAGGGTCTTTAACTATAATTTGGAACATGCGCTAGAGCTGGGCAATATGCTTGAACTAGCGGAAATAATAGCACGGGGAGCCCTTCTAAGAACTGAAAGCAGAGGGGCTCATGCACGTCTAGATTATCCGAACAGAGATGACACAAACTGGCTAAAACACACGATAGCTTTGAAGGGTGCCGATGGGCCTTTATTTTCTTATATACCAGTGAAGATTACGATGTGGAAACCAGTAGCGAGGGTGTATTAAAATGAAAGTAAGAATTAGAAGGTATGACGGGCAAAAAGAATGGTGGCAAGACTACGAAGTCGACGTCAAATCATCTGATACAGTTTTAGACGTCCTTAATAAAATAAGGGAAAAACAAGATCACACCTTAGCTTTCAGACTATCATGTCAGATGGGTTCATGTGGTTCTTGTGGAATGGTAATAAACGGTTTGCCTGCTTTAGCCTGCCAAACAAGAATAAGCGAGCTAAAAACGGATAGTATTAGGATTGAGCCCCTTTATAATTACAAGGTTATAAAAGATCTTGTCGTGGATTTAAACGAGTTTGTTAACAAACACAGGAGCGTTAAACCTTGGATTATAAGAAAGAATCCAGAAGAATTAGAAGAGGCGCCAATAGAATTTAAAGTAACTCCAGAGCAAAACCTAACCTTCGTTCAGTTCGATTACTGTATAATGTGCGGTATATGCCTTGCGGCGTGTCCAACTGTAGCTATAGACCCACTTTTCTTAGGACCTCAAGCCTTGGGACAAGCGTACAGGTATATAGCCGACCCGAGAGATGAAGGTTTTGAAGAAAGGATCGATATCTTAGATGATTCTCATGGAGTCTGGAGATGCCACTTTGCGGGAGCTTGTAGCTATGTTTGTCCCAAAGGGGTAGACCCAGCAAAGGCTATACAGTTCTTAAAGAAGGAAATACTAAAGTACAGACTGTTACATAAGAAGAAGGCAGCTACGAAGCCTGCTGAGCTTGTTGAAAAAGCACCACCACCTAACGCGCCTAAACCTCCACCATTTGATTTTAAGTTTGAAGGAGGTGTGTAAAATGGGAGAAGATAAAAAAGAAAAAAGGTACAAAACTGGGCTCCTAAGAAGCCTTTGGCCTTACAATTTTAATGCAGAAAGATATTCATACACTCTTCATAGAATAACTGGTGTAATATTGGCGCTTTATTTAATTGCACACGTATTTGAGATATATCACTTTGCTCTAGGACCTGTTGCCTGGGAGCAAACAATAGCTTTGCTTGGTAGCTTAGGAATATGGGAAAAAATAGGGCTATGGATAATAGCAGGTTCAGCCCTTTATCATGGCGCCAATGGTTTAAGGTTAATTCTAAATGAAGTTTTTGGCATGCTGCTTGGGAAACCGGTGCTTCCAGAATACCCATATACGCCAACTTCACTTAGTAGAAATCAAAAGATTGCAATATATGTAATTCTAGCAATAGTTATAGCGTTATGGATATGGGCAGGACTTTATCTTTTGGAGGGGTTGGGAATAATATAAGGTGAGACAAATGCCTGGCAAATACAGTCTTTTAAAGGAATCGTGGATCATGATACTGATGTACACGCTAGCACTCATAATGGTGTTTGTGTTAACAATACATCTACTGCTTGTAAGCCCACTTACTGGAAAAACTTTTGATCAGGTCCTAACTTACTCTTATGTCCTTGACAATCTTACGTATTACAGGATTGTTTTTGGATTATTGCTGTATGCAGCTGTCATACACGGCCTTAACGGTCTGAGAATAGTTCTAATAGAGTGGCTCCACATTAGAAAGTTTCAGTGGATAATCAACATAATCATAGTTATATTGATGGCTATATTACTTGCCTTCGGTACATACACTTTAATAGTTCTTTAATTTCTGATTTTTTCATTAAATCGCTAAATACCATTAATTTTTTAAGCTCCGAACGCGTTTGTTCAGTCATGGTAGACCTGTTAGAGTACGAAGGTAAAAGCATCTTCAAGGAATACGGAATACCTGTACCTGATTTTAAAGTCGTTTCTGACGAAAAAGACATACAAGATTTTAATGAAAAGATGGTCATAAAAGCACAGGTTCCAACTGGCGGAAGAGGAAAAAGAGGAGGTGTTAGGATAGTAAATAACAAGGAAGAGGCAATAAGAGCGATGAACGAGATAAAAAACATAAACTTTGATGGATATAAGGCAGACAAATTTATACTAGAAAAAGCTTATGAAATAAAGAAGGAGCTATACATAAGCGTAACTCTCGACAGAAGCGTTGAAATGCCAGTAGTACTGGCTTCAGCAGAAGGAGGGGTTGACATAAACTCTGTTCCTCAGGAAAAAATATACAAAAAACCAATAAATCCGTTCATTGGAGTGACAGAATATACAAAAAGAGAGTTATCAAAATTTCTTGGCTTGTCCGAATATGACGCACAAGAAATAGGTAGAATCCTTGTAAGTTTGTATAATATATACGATAAGCTGGACGCCTCGCTCGTTGAAATCAATCCTTTAGGTTTGACCAATAACGGCTTAATAGCTTTGGATTCAAAAATAACCATAGAAGATGACGCTCTTTTTAGGCATAAAGAAATGCCTATAAGGTATTTTGGCCTTGACGAAATAGAGATAGAAGCCAAGAAAAAAGGATTAGCTTTTGTAAAGCTTGAAGGCGATATAGGAATAATTGCAAATGGTGCCGGCCTTAACATGGCAACCATAGACCTTATAGCACAAGCTGGAGGAAGGCCTGCAAACTTTTTTGATCTTGGGGGTACTGATGACCCAGAAAAAGTGATTCAAGCTATAGAGTTAGCTTCTAAGGTTACAAACAAAGTTCTCTTTATTAACATATTTGGAGGAGTAACTAGGTGCGATACGGTAGCCAGAGGTGTTGTTAAAGCTATAAATGAATTAAAGCCAAAGTTTAAGCTTGTGGTAAGAATAAGAGGCGCAAATGAAGAAGAAGGAAGAAAAATACTTTTAGAAAACGGAATAGACTCTATGTTAAACTTAGATGATGCGGTTGATAGAGTAATCAAGCTTGCAGGTGAATAAAAAAATGGCCATAATAGTTACAGAAAAAGGCTTGCCGGTGATTGTTCAAGGAATAACTGGTCATCAAGGAAGCTTTCATGCATCACAGATGAAAGCGTTCGGAACGAATGTAGTAGGAGGCGTTACGCCTGGTAAAGGGGGTACGAGTATTAACGGTATACCGGTTTTTGACTCAGTAAAAGATGCGGTAAAAGAAACAGGGGCAAAAGCGTCTGTTGTTTTTGTTCCAGCTCCATACGCTCCTGATGCAGTGATAGAAGCTATAGATTCAGGAATAAAGCTTGTGGTAATAATAACTGAACACATACCGTTCCATGACATGACTAAACTAAAGCTTTATGCTAAACTTATGGGCGCAAGGCTAGTAGGTCCAAATGGGCCTGGCATAACCTCTGTAGGTATAGCAAAATTAGGCATAATGCCAAACTCAATATTTAAACCAGGACCTATTGGAGTTGTTTCCAGAAGTGGAACTTTAACTTATGAAATAGTAAACACGATAAGTGAAGCTGGTCTTGGAGAAACTACGGTAATAGGAATTGGAGGGGATCAGGTAGTTGGTACGACTATGCAGGAAGCTGTAAAAATGTTCCAGCAAGACGAAGCCACCAAAGCCATCGTTGTAGTTGGTGAGATAGGAGGTACAGCTGAGGAAGAAACGGCTGAAATCATTAAAAATGAAGTAAACAAGCCGGTTGTTGCTTTTATTGCGGGCAGATATGCGCCTCCTGGGAAAAGGATGGGACATGCAGGTGCTATCATAACTGGCAATAAAGGCACGGCCCAAAGTAAAATTCAGGCGTTTCAGGAAGCTGGAGTCATGGTGGCTTCTAAACCTTCGGAAATTCCCGTACTTTTGAGACAAAAACTCGCTAGCGTTTAGAGAAACTTATTTATCATGGTTTTTTGCTAAATAATTTTGAGATGGATGTAAAAATAGCCCTTATTGGAAAAACAAATGCAGGAAAGACTACAATATTTAATACTGTAACAGGAAGAAATGAGCCAATAGGAAATTATATGTTTACTACGCAAAATCCGGTATCTGGGACAACTTATGTTACATCTCCTTGTGTTCATAAGGAGTTTGGTGTGATTGATAATCCGATAAACTCTAAATGTATAGATGGATGGAGATATATTCCTATAGAAATAACTGACCTGCCAGGTTTAATAAAAGGAGCTAGCTTTGGTAGGGGTCTCGGCACAAGGTTTTTGTCACAAGCTATGAACGCTGATGCTTTTATTCACGTTGTAGATGCATCGGGAAGTATAGATGAAGATGGGAGAATAGCTGAACCTGGAACAGGAGACCCTTATAGGGATTATCAAGAAATAGAAGGCGAAATAGTTCAATGGTACAAGAACCTGTTAGAAAACAACCTAGACAAAATAATTAAAAAAATTGAGGCAACAAAAAATGAACAGGAAGCAATAAACACTGTTTATGAAGCTCTTGCCGGTGTGAAAATAACCAAGCAACACATACTTCAAACTTTAGAAGAAATGCATATGAGCATATATGAGTTAAGAAGCATCACTGATGAAAAGCTGTGGAAATTCGCAGCAATACTTAGAGAAGTTTCAAAGCCAACTTTGGTAGTAGCAAACAAAATGGATATACCAACAGCTGAAATCGGATTTAAAAACCTTAAAGATAAAATTAAAGATAAAATAATTGTGCCTGTTAGTGCTAACCTTGAACTGCAACTAAGAAGAGCAGAACAGAAAGGTATAGTAAGATACAATCCTGCAGAAGAAAACTTTCTTGTTGAAGACAGTTCCAAGTTGTCAAAAGATGAAAAAAAAGCTATAGATTTCTTTAATAAGTTTTTGATAAGAGAAATGATGCGCGCCGGTACACAGTTCGCGCTAAACGTTGGTGTTTTTAAACTTCTTAGGATGAACGTCGTATACCCGGTTGCAGATCCAAAGAAGCTTTCTGACAAAAAGGGAAACGTTCTTCCTGACGCATATTTGTTGCCTGACGGTAGCACAGTGAAAGATCTTGCAGAAATGATACATAGCGAGCTAGCTGGTGGACTGCTTTATGCTATAGATGTTAGAACAGGGCTCAGACTTCCTCCCACATACAGAATAAAAGATAGGGACGTCCTTCACCTAGTTTCTGCTGCAAGGAAATCTAAATAGCAAACATTATAATCCTCATATCTTTTTTTAGTAATATGGAAAGCGAACTGTCTTATGCTCAAATATACAGGATATTTAAAAAAAGTGGTGCAGAAAGGGTTAGCGATGAAGCAGTTAAAGAGCTCGCAAGATTTTTCGAAGTTTATGGCGAAAAGATAGCAAGACAAGCAAATGAACTAGCTAATCATGCAGGAAGAAAAACAATAAAAGCTTCTGATGTGAAACTTGCAATAAAAAATATAATAAATATAGATCTAGATCAACTTAAATGATAGAGGCTTATGAAGACTGCTGCTGGCCTTCTTTCTTCTCTTCAGCTTTCTTCTTCTTGGCCATCGTCTTCACCTCGTAAATATTTGTATGCGGTTCTAATATTTTAGTTTTTCCTCTTGTTCGGCTGTGGGACAAAATTGTTCTACGCTTTTAAGTAAAAAGGTTGTGCCACAAACCTATCGTGAACAGCGCGCCATCTATCCTGT
>DAXX01000032.1 GCA_002506605.1 Thaumarchaeota archaeon UBA160 | reverse complement strand
CATAAAGGTATAAACGGAATATCTTCATTAATATGCGATTTTATTTAACCAGCATTAGTATTTAGTCATATGATTTATAAAATTATATTATTTTTATATCTTAAAAAAACGTTTTTAATAATTATTCAACACAGCATTTTGGATCAAAATGCTTTTTAATATGTTATTTGCATTATTTTGATATGAATAGTGACCAACTTTTAGGAGCAGTAATAATGGCCGTAAGCATACTCGTTATACTTGTGTATGGTTATTTGATTTATATGTATCCATTAATTGTTTTGCAGATAACAGTTTTCATAGTAGTGGCAGTTCTCCTTGGAATATTGGCCTGGATAGGCTATACTCTGCTTACAACTCCTGCACCTAAACCTATCGAAGAAAGTTCTGAAAGCAATACACAAAACAATCAAACAGAACAGAAATGAAAGATTATGCCATTATTTACGATCAAAGGCTAAAAAAATTAGCTACATCACTTTCTAGAATTAGTGAAGCCCCAGCTTACTTAGCAGGAACAAGCGTGGTTTATGATAGATACATGGTGCTTTGGAGCTACAGATCTAACTTTGCTCAAGAAAAAAACAAATTAGAAAAAATATTGAAAGATCTTAACGATTCAGGTTATATTGAAGTTCTTTTGCTCCTCCCAGCACCATACCAAAAGGGGGGTGACGCTTCTCAGTTTATGCAAGAACTCTCAGGCTTTGACTTCGTTGGTAGAATAATATTTTTTGATCTGACCCCAGTTAGCAAGATAGGACTTACTCCAAGGCCATCGGTTAATCTTTCAGCTATTCCTACATTAATAAAATATATGAAAGAAAATGAAATAAAAGCTAAGGTTCTTACGTTTAACCCTGAGCTCACAACGCAGGCAAAAATAATAGAGAGCTCTGTTGGTAAAAGCGACGACAGTGTGCTAATAATAGATAATTACGTGGATGAGCCTGAGAAATTTATACCTATTCTTGAGACATATAAAGCAAAAGGATCCAAAACTTACGTTTTTTCTACGTTTTTTGCAACATCTCCAGGATCTATAAAAACTATGTCAGAAGTAATTACAACTAACGCTATATTTTGGGATGATGTCATAACTCTTGATATATCTTCAGCTATAGCCGAATTTGTGGATGCAGTAAGTTGAAATGCGTTATTGCTGTAGATGTTGGTGCTTCAAAATTAAGGTTAGCCACATTTACCGGGAAAGATCTAAAAAACAAAATTTCATTTAAGCTTCAAGGTTCAGAAAATCCGTTAAATTATATAAAAAATTATTTAAAAACTTTTTCAAAAACGTGTAACTCAATAGGTATAGCTAGCGCCGGACCCCTAAACATAAAAAAAGGCTCTGCAACCCTAATTAATTATAACAATTTAAAAATTAATTATACTAAATCTTTAAGACGGTATGGAAGCATATTCGTTACTAATGACTGTATAGCTGGGCTTTTAGCTGAAAGCCGATTTGGAGAAGCAAAAAAAGTAAAAAATGCTGTCTATTTGACTTTTAGCAGCGGTATTGGGGCAGGAGTTATGGTAGACGGTCATATACTTATAGGTAAAGATGGAAACGCACATGAAGTCGGGCATTTAGTATTAAATTACGAAGATGATATTTTGTGCGGATGCGGAAAAAAAGGACATTGGGAAGCTTATTGTGGGGGTAAGTCAATGCCAAATTTTTATTATAAAATGACAGGTAACAAAGTTGCTTTTGCAGAAGAAATTTTTAGGATGTATTATGAAAATCGAACTGAAGCCAGAGATTTCATAGAAAAATGTATGAAAATAAACGCTGCAGGGTTAGCAAGCCTAATAAATGCATATGATCCTGAAGTTATAATATTAAGCGGAAGCGTTTTTCTAAACAATGAAAAACTTTTTTTAAAAAAGCTAACTGAGCTAACCAAAAATTATGTAATGAACAGAATGCCTAAAATAAAAACAGCTAAACTAAGAGAAAATTCTGTTATTTTTGGAGCTGGCATATTAGCCTTAGCAAATGGAAAGCTTCCATAATTTTATCCTATTTCATTTATTTGGTTTTGTATATGAGAATGACAAAGATCTTCAATTAGTTTTTCCGCATTTTTATAAAACATAAGTTTTCCATTCTTTCTGTCATCCGGATATTCGCCTAATTTTTCAAGATTATCTGAAGGCATACCATATCCTTTTAATACGAAAACTTGTTTTCCCATAGCGTAACCCATTAAGGACTCAATCATTGTTCCTGCACTACCTCCTAGCGCTATTAAAAAATCGGAAGATCTTACTAAAGGAACAGATCTTGCTCTGAACTCTTGTCCAGTTTTTATCAAAATAACACCTTTAGGTACTATAACGTTTTCATTTTCAATAGGAAGTAATAGCACAGTTTTTATAGAGAGCTTCGTTGCTTCGTCTACAACTACTTTCATAAGACCCCAATAGCCTCCTAAGATCAATATAGGATCTTTACATCGTTCATTGATTAGTTTGATAAGCTTTTTTGCTTCTAATACCAAACCCTCAGGGATCTCGCCACTATGCGCTGCTATTCCTATTTGCATGCGATATTTTTAATATTTGAGTTTATAAAAATTATTATTCGAATATTAATCGAACAACCTTTGCGGATTTTTAAAGTTTTATAACCAATAATTTGTCTTATAGAAAACATCATACAAATTTAGATATAAAAATAATCGCTAAAATGATTTATGAGCATTTTTAAAAGTTTTTTGCAGAATAGATCTTTAGTTTTTATTTGATACATGTTTAAAAATAACTCCTAGCCTGCGTCATTTTCTTTTTCTTGTTTGTTCTTCTGTAAGCTTTCTATTACGAGCGGTGCTACTTCTTCAAATGCATACTTAACTATATCCTCAACGGTACCCTTTGAAAACATCGTTATTACGCAATTACGTGTTAATCCAATTATTTGTGATATGCTTTTAGCTCTTACAACTATATACCAAAGAAGCCCATGCTCTTGGTACATTTTAAACAAGTCAGTTTGTGAAAGTGCGTCGCCATATAATGCAAGAACGTTCACATTAGGTATATCTATCTGATCAAAATAAGCTACCCGAGTTTCTTCTAAACTCTTGTTATAATAATCTAAAAATATATTTGGATCGATTCTGGCTTCTACGACAAAACCAGGTCTTATGAAAACAGCTTTGCTGAATTCATTAGCTAAATAGTTAGCTAAAGGCTTTTTTGTAAGTATGAACAAAAAGTTATAGTCTTGGATTTTCCTTATAAAAAACTCGACTTTAACAGTTGAAACTTCTGGTTTGAATCCTTCTTTTGTTCCAACTTTAATTACTTTATCGTAAAAAATCAAACCATCTAGAGAAGTTTCATCATAATTATTAACAGAAAACTCAAAATTTAATTGAAGGTGCGTTTCCTCATCTTCTTTTGTTATTTTAAAGTTAGATAGTTTCTCAGCTATAAATGCTAAATTTTGTTCTGTATTTATTTTAAACAATTTTCCTGCAAGCATTTTAACGTTTATGGTTAGAGTTATTAAGTATATATATTTGTGGGAGGTTTAAACTCTTGTTGCGACGTTTCTTTTGCAAGTTCTGCTTCTATAGTTTCTGCTCCTTTTATAAGTGGAATAACATCGATCTCGAATCCATAATATTTTGATAAAGTCTCTACGGCCACGCTGGCCGCTCTGGGATCAACTCTATCTGGAGAGGCATATGCTAGAAGAGCAACTGCCGGGAAGTTTTTTATTTCAAAATAATTTAAAAGTATAGCTACTGGTCCAACTATAATGTGCTCATCTTCTAAAGGCTTTGCATCTAAAAGTATGCCCCTTAAATTATATGCACTAGTAGCGGCAATTCTATATTTACTATCATCCGTTTTTAGCGTTGAATCAAGACCTCCTACTAAAAATACTTCCTTTACTCCTTTTTTTATTATTTGATCAGCAAAACTTCTATAAAACTTTAATTCTTTATCTTTTTGCACAGGAACGTCAACTTTAAACATAGCAAGATCATTATATGTGAAAATTTCGTATGGCGTGCTTATCATTCCATTTATTAACGTTGAAACCGGCGCTGAATCTTCATAGTCTACTATACAACATCTTTTAACTGGCAGATTCTGAACTAGATATTTTATAGTCCAGTAGCCAGTAGCCCCTATTCCATGAAAACCACTTATCAATATTTTACCTCTTAATGAAACATTCCTTGGATATATAGATACATAATAATTATAGCCCAAGTTCTTCACCTAGTCAGCTCATTTATACTTTACTTCTTATTAACTTTTTCTATTAACTTCTTCTTCATATTTTTTTAATACTAGTTCCTCTACTTTCATAAAATATATTTGAGTAGGTTTTGGCATTTTGTTAAGATTTTTTTCAATGGCTGTTATAAAATAATCTATAGCTCTTTTGCTAACTTTTATGTTAAATTTCATAGGAAGTATAGGATCTTGTTGAATTTCTAACTTATCTTTTAATTCATCAGGAGCTAACTTTATATAATCTTCTAAGATTATGTTATACCATTCAGATAAAACTTCAGGCGTAAGGCTCTCCTTTTGCTCAATTATGTACTGAGCCATTTTAAATATTATGTCCTCGCTCACTTTATCTTTTTTATAATAATTAGATTTAAACAAATAAAAGACAACCTTTTTAAACTTAAAGCCAATAAATATTGAGTAGCTTTAAACCACATGCAAATTTATGTCATATATAAAAAGTCCAACATCTAAAACCCCCGGAATTTTGATTATTTCCTCATAGATGTTCTTAATATCATGACTTTCTGAATAATTAATGTCAAAGATGTAATTATTATTTTCAGTTACGAACGGATAACCCTTTGAGTCAACTCTAAGGGTGGGTTTTAAGCCCAGCTTGATTATTTTGTTTTTAACAAGTGAGTATGCAAATGGCAAAAACTCAACTGGTAAAGGATAATTTAATTTGGTTACAACCTTTTCTTGCGTCACAAACACATGCCTTTCTTTTGAAATTTCCCATATAATCCTCTCTTTAGTAAGTGCGCCTCCACCTCCTTTTATTATATATCCATTATAACTTGATACTTGATCCGCACCGTCTATAACAAGGTCTATCATATCAAAAATTGGTTCTGCTATTAAAAAGTAGTCTGAGACTTCAAGCTTTATTTGAGCTGATGTTGGTACTCCTATAGGTTTTATGCCTTTATCGTTTAATCTTTTTCCAAACGCTTTTAAAACTTTTGAAGCTGTTCTTCCGCTGCCCAATCCTATTATGGGGGTCCGCTTTAACGAAATAATTTCTTGTTCTAAAGCTTCTAACGTGAGATCAAGTCCTTGCATAATTAAATCATTAGATTAAAAGTATATTAAATGTTTATCTCATCTAAAATTTTTAATACATCATCTTTTGTTAGCTTAAGTTTGTGCAATATTGTATATCTTTCCGGCCTTAAAGTTGGAGCCATAATTACTGCATCTAATACTTCTTTTCTAGTAATTCCGATGTCTGAAAATGCCACTGGTAAACCCACTTGATACATTTTGTCTTTAATCTTTTTCCAATTCATCCCATAAAGGTATGCAATAAAAACAGTGCTTAAAGCGACCTTTTCTCCATGTGTTCCTTTATCAGGAGCTATTATATCTAAAGCGTGCGATATTAAATGCTCGCTCCCGCTTAACGGTCTGCTACTTCCAGCAATCCCTCCCGCAACTCCTGCACTTATGAGCGCTTCCATTAAGTTCCTTATTGAATTATATTTTAATTCTTCGATACCTTTGGTGCTGATCATTGCATGTTTGGCGCTTTCATAAGCAAGTTTTGAAGCGTATTCTCCAAAATATTCCCCTTTTTCTATCCATGCAAGCTTCCAATCTCTTGTTGAAGTGAATTTCCCCAAAAGGTCGCCCAGACCGCTCAATATATACCTTTTTGGCGCTTTCATTATTACTGAAAGATCTACAATTACTCCACGAGGCGGCTTTACTTTTAGCGAATATGGATACTTTCCACCTTTTAAAGAAGAAAAAGGACTGGCTATTCCATCATTTGAAGCAGAGGTTGGAATACTGATGACTTGAATTCCTGCTTTATAGCCTATATACTTTGCTACATCAATCACCTTTCCTCCTCCAAAACCAACAACTGCCTCACAATTAGCATCGAATTCTTCCTTAAAGATCCTTTCAGCTTCTTCAAAGGTAGAAGATTGAACAATGGACTTTTTGTATTCAAATCCGTTTAAAGCTGAAGCTATTTTATCTTTAAATATGATACTTACATTTGGACCCGTAAGTAAGAATGCACTTTTTTTTATAAACATAGAAAGATTTTCTTTATTAAAAGTGTCATCTCCTATTATAACTGCTTCTGGTAATTCCATTATGTGGCTTAATTTTGTTCGCCTCTGTTTGATATAAACTCATTAATTTTTATCCGACTTTGTTCATATAGATTACTAAAAACTAATTTTCCATCTTTTTTTAAGAATGTACCATCAGAAATTACATCCTTTATATTTTCAGGATTTCCTTGATATCCTAAAGCAGAGACTATGTCCCAAGATGGATAAATTTTGTTTAGATCGTATGTTATAAAGTCGGCATTATTGCCAGGCTTTATGACTCCGGCGTTTATCCCAAGAGCCAAATTGCCATATAATGATGCCATCTGCATTACGTCTCTAATTGAAAGATCTAAGCTCATTGTAAGTGCTCTGGACAACAAAGTTGCAAGTCTTATCTCGTTAAATATATTTAGAGTTTCTGAACTGGCAGGCCCATCGGTTCCAAGAGTTATCTGTATTCCAGCTTGCTTCATTATGCTCAATTTAGCTGTTCCACTTCCAAGCCTTGCATTAGAAAATGGGCAATGTGAAATAAATATGTTCTTTTTTGCTAATTTATTGATTTTTCCTACATCCAAATGAACTGCGTGCGCAAGTATTAACCATTTATCCAATGCTCCTAACTTATCTAAAACATCTATCGGGTCTTCATTGTTGTAAGCTTTCTTTATTTCTTCTACTTCTTCTCTGTTTTCGGCAAAGTGCATCTGGTATTTAAAACCCTCTAGGCTAAAAAGTTGCTTTAATAATTCTTTGCTTACAGCATAAAGCGAATGCGGAGAAATAAAAACCTCAAATCCATCCTTTAAAAGATCATCTGAAATACTCTTAAGGTTTTTGAGCCGTCTCCAGCTTTCTTCCTCCATATAAGGGACTTTATCCATAAAAGATAAACCCAGCTTTACCTTGATGGGTAAATTGATAGCTTTAATAGCCCTTACCATTGGCTGTATATCATAAAAATCAAGTACAGCTGTTACTCCAGAGCTTATTAACTCGGCCAAGCCAATTATATCGGCATAATATAATAGCTCATGATTTAATTTTGGCTCTATCTGCCAAACTTCTTGTAACCAATCGTGAAGAGTTTTTTGTTCTCCTATCCCTCTGAGCGCCACCATGCCTATGTGTGAGTGCGTATCCGCAAAAGATGGCGCTATAACAACGTTGCCCAAGTCATAAACTTCATCCGCATAATACTGTAATTTTTCAGCCTTTCCAACATTTATTATCTTTTTATCTTCAACAAGAACAGAAAAATCTTTGTATGGTTCGCTTAAATAGTCTGTTAATAAATATCTTCCTTTATAAAGTTTTTTCATTGTTTTTTAGAATATATTTCTGCAAATTCTACTTGATTTATTTCAGGTATTAAGTCCAATATATCAGTTGCTATGGCTCTTTTTATATATTGGAGACCATCTGTTAAGAAATATTGTTCTGGAATTTCTATTCTGACTTTGTTCTGATCAATTTTATATGTAGGATTCTCAATATCTATCCTTCTGCGTATGAGCCTTAATATCTTTTCGTTTAAGTCGGTTATTTCTTTAACTATTTCAATATCGTAAATTAGGGTTTTGCCAGCCAGCTTATCATTAAAGTCAATCTGAACTCTACCGCTATTTATGGAAATTACTGTACCTATTTGCCCGTTATATTCGACTTCGTCCCCTATTTTTACATCCTTAGCTTTATCTCCGAACTTTCTGATTGGTATTATCTTTATTTTAGATGGGTCACGTACTCCGAATGCCTTTTCAGGAGGAACCTCAATGGTAGTTTTGTCGCCCACATTAAGCTTTTGTATCTCATCATCTAATGCCTTGAGTATCCAACCTTTGCCTACAGCGACTAGCTTTGGTTCGTATTTGGTTCCTTCTTTGTAAATTTTGTTTTCTTTAGCAACTTCTTCTATAGTCGTCTCTATAACTTCTCCTGTTTCTTTTATTCTAGTCGTGTAATTTATTAATATCAACGCATTTTGGTTCAAATGCTATCTAACCCCTTTAATTTATCTTCTGCCACCTCTATAGCTTTTTCAACATTAACATTTATGCCTTGCGCTATCATTGAATATCCAACTGCTAATATGGTGGGCAATATCTTTGAGCGCTCGATTATACCCATATTGCCTATCCTGAATATCTTTCCTTTCAGCTCTCCGAATCCACCAGTTATGACGATGTTATAATTATTTTCAAGATACTTTCTAAATTTTGCATCGTCTACACCTGTAGGATACTTAATGGATATAACTACATTTGATCTGAACTTTTCTTCTACAAAAGGTTGAAGTCCCATAGCTTCAAAAGCACGATAGTACGCTTCTGCGCCTATCTTATGTTTTTGTATCCTTTTATCTAATCCCTCTGTTATGATTTTTTCTAGAGCTGTTTCAAGAGCATAAAAAATTGAAAGCGCTGGAGTGAAAGGAGTTTCATATTTCGCCAAGAAATCAACATACGATGCATAATTAAAATAAGTTGTAAATGGAGGATCTTTCCTTACGTAACTTATAACATCATCGCTTACGCCAACTAAAGCAAGTCCAGGAGGCGTAAAGAGGCATTTTTGACTGCCTGCTATCACCACGTCGGCATGCCAGTCATCCATCGGTAAGACATCTCCTCCAAATACCGATATAGCGTCTATAACGTAAAACATGCCATATTTTTCAGCTATCTCACCAACTTCTTTAGCAAACCTATAAGTTGTACCAGGCGAGGTATCGTTATAAACCAAAAATATCCCTTTCGCATCCTTGTTTTCTGAAACTGCCTTTTCAATCTGCTCAACGGTAGGGGCACTGCCAAGTGGAGCGTTAACTCTTATTGTTTTTCCTCGAGCAGCCTCAATTTGTTGGGCCAGCCTGCCGCTAAATTCACCAAATACCGGCACTATGGCCTTATCGCCTGGCCTTATTATATTTAAAACTGCTGATTCTGCACCACCAGTACCGGATGAAGATAAAATTATAACATTATATTTTGTTTGAAAAATTTGTTTGCTCATCTTTTCTATGTTTGACATTAATTGATGAAACTCTTCCCCTCTATGATTGATTATTGGTTTACTCATAGACATAAGAACATCATCGGGTACATCTACAGGACCAGGCAACATTATTGATTTTCTTTTAATTTCCATTTTGCTCACCTTGCCTTAAACTTAAAATTATCCGTTAATAAACGTTTAATTTTTTTCTAAAAAAAGCTAATTTAAAAGAGCCGTTCTACATTTAGTTGCAGTCGTGTCAAGTAATAACTAAAAATTATTCATTTAAAAATTTCTAATGAGGTTATGAATTTTCATATGGTAAATTCTAGCTGTAATACTTCAAGTTTTTTACCACTTTCATGCGGGTATATAACAGTTGCATTGTAACTGTCTCCAAAAATTATGACTATAAGATCCTGGTCACGATATATTTCTGCTTGAAAGCTTGCCACAAAAAGAGTACCAACAGAATTAATTCTGTTTATAACATCCCTAAGCATATCAGAAAATCCGTCTTCAAGCTGTTTTTGACAATTAAGCGCACCATGATCTTCATGAACATCAACCTCAAATTCACATAAATCGCTTGCATTTTCTGAAGCATTTTTAAGTTCTTTTTGAATATCTAAATTATCTTGCATCGGCACAACTTCCACAGAGAGCAATACACTTGCATTCCTATTTTCTTTCATCCTAAATATTTCTTTATCTAACTTCTCCCAACCTGTTGATGCAACTTTAAACATTTGTTTCCCTCATGTTTAGGTACACGTGCAAATTATTAACCTTTTTAAATTATTTTTATATAAATAAAGACCATAACTAAAACGCCTGCCTAAATGAACAAATTTTTCTCTTAATGAAGTTTAAGCATAGCATAAAGCGTACTTTTAACTATGAGATTCCTAATCAAAATGAAAATATTAAGAATAATTAAAGCTTTTATACCGTTTTTATTCGAGCTAGATTGCTGACCTTGTTTAAAAACAAAAAATACATAAACCAAAATGATAATTAACTATTAGTAGAAGAATGCACATCAAAAAACAGTGTTTGTTTATAAACTGTCTTAAACTCTAAGTAGAGAACTGGAGGATAAAATATACCATAAGGATTGATACAGTAACTTGAAAGATTCTACTTATCGTGATAAAAGGATTCAGCACTTACAATAAAAAACAGCGCAAGCTCTGCTAAATTGATCTTTTACCTTTGCTAATATAATTGGTCAAGCACAGCGTGTAAGTTGATGACTTTAGCTAACATTAGACATGTTGATAATGACATCGCCTTATTAAAATACAAAAGAGAAGGAATTTTTGCTGCAATTATCGTTTTATAAAGAAAAATCTT
>DAXX01000061.1 GCA_002506605.1 Thaumarchaeota archaeon UBA160 | reverse complement strand
CGTCAGGACAACCATGTCGCCCTAGATTCAGAGATCCATTGCGGAGTGAGGCTCCAAGCTCAGCAGTTTCCCTTGAAAAGAACCATGCCTACAACGTACAGAAAAGGGATGCCGTTGGAATTTGCTTTTGCCATAAGCTTCCTGGCCATCTGGTTCTTGCCTCAAACTTTTCATCACCTTCATTGAACCCTTCTTTCTTTATGTAGATCCTGAAGTCAAGCGGTATGGAAAGCCTCCCCTTCATTAGGTGTGTTATTAGTCGTGAGCCAGAGTGAAGCTTCCTTCAGCGTGATCGAAGAACTTTCCAGCATGCTCCATATGCTTTCCGGTCTTGTGCAGCAACGTATAGTTCATGATGAATATTTCGTCACCTTGGCAGCCGTTGCTCCTCCTATTCAGTCCTTCAAGTATGACCTGATACCTGGCAGTAGCTACCTTTTGCAAAGAGCCCAGTATGTTTTTGAAAAAACTATAAAAAGCTGATAAGCAAGATAGCGAGGTTAGGGCTTAAAGGTTAAGCTTTTTGTTAAAACATGGCATCACATATAGCTGTATATTTTTATTATTTTTTAATAAAATTTTTATCGATAACAAATAGAATTAACTTATGCCTCTTAAAAAAATTGGAACCATAATGCACTTGACTAAAAGCAATAATATAGTTATAAAAGCCGAAGAAATCCCCCAGATTAATGAGACAGTTTATTTAAAAAACAAAACAGAAATAGGGCGCGTGATAGAAGTTTTTGGTCCAGTTTCTTCTCCTTTTATTTTGGTTAAGTATAACAATAAATCTAAAATTGAAGAAGGCAAAGAAGTCTTTATAGAGGCCAAATGAAAGATACAAGGTTTTTGAAAGAGCCGTATATAAAAGAAGTTTTAAATTTTATTCCTAAGAAAAGAAAAATCTTTGAGATCGGGGCAGGTTATGGCAACTTTACTTTTGAGTTGGCCAAAATATCTGAACGCGTAAGAGCTTTTGAAATAAATGGCGAGCTTTTCGAAATTTCTGCAAAAAGGCTTTCTGGAATTAATAACGTCATTTTAATTAAAGGCGATGCGTTTAACTATTCGCCAGAAGAGGACGAAGTAGTTTTTTCAGATTTGCCTTTCAGCAAATCTAGAGAGTTTTTGTTTTGGCTAGCTAAAAATTATGTATATGAAATATATGCAATTGTACAGTCAGAATTTTATGAAAAGCTTGTTAGCAATCCCGGTTCCAAAAATTATACAGGTGTATCGGTAATATTCAATATCTTGTTTTATACAAAGAAGCTTCTTGAAATTCCTAGTAATGCTTACATACCGCCACCCCGCGTGCACTCCTTATTGTTTACGGCTAAAAGGATAAAAAATTGCACATTTAATGAAGAATCATTAAATGCTATTATCAAATTTATGAGCAAAAGAAATGAAACATCTAAACTTTTTATGCAAAAGAAAAAATTTCAGCTTACCCCAGAAGAGGTTCTGAAAGAAATTGGTTTACAAGCCTGCTGAAGATACATATTTTTTACTTGATGCTATCAAAGACATAAAAGGCAAAGTTATGGAATTAGGTTGCGGGAGCTGCTATGTGTTATCTAACATAAAAGCAAGCTTCAAAGTTGGATGCGATCTTTATAAGCCAGATTTAAATAAAAACGATATAGAGTTTGTTTTAGCTGACTGTAAAAATGCGCCGTTTAGGGCTAATTCTTTTGATTATGTAATATTTAACCCTCCATATTTACCGTCTGAGCATATCATAGATATCGCGGTCGATGGTGGCAAGGGAGGAATAGAAATACCATTACAGTTTTTAAGAACGGGCCTGAGGCTCGTAAAAGAAAAAGGAAAAATATACTTTATAATTTCATCTTTATCTGATTATGAAACGTTAGAACAGTTTTTAAAAAAATCAGGATTAAAATATATAAAAAAAGAGAAACGGCTCTTTT
This sequence comes from Thaumarchaeota archaeon UBA160, assembly GCA_002506605.1. Lineage (GTDB taxonomy): Archaea > Thermoproteota > Nitrososphaeria > Conexivisphaerales > UBA164 > CAYFFZ01. The sequence goes on along the minus strand of DAXX01000061.1, from coordinate 10,498 downwards.
ACGAAACTTTATATTTATATTTAGTTGACTTGTCTTAATTTATTTCTATCAGGTAACTAAAGCTTTGCTCTCCGTTATAGTTATTTTAAGGCTCTTTGATCATGCACGTTGTGGGCAACTTAATATGTGTAGCAACAAAAAGTTAAACTCTCCTGCTTTGCTTCTTAGTTTTTAACCGATCATTAAATTAAAGCATATCAACTAAAGAATACAAAGCAAGATTTCTGCTGAATTGTATTATGAAAATACAGCTCAGAAATCTTGCAAACAATATGCAACATTATGCAACAAGAAGAACAGCGCAAGAAAGCATCAGTTATTTATCGACAAAAAGCTAATGCTCTTTATAAAAAATATTTGGTTAAACTCACGCTCAAGTTTGCTGTTTAATAAAAACAGCAAATGCTGTTAAGATTTTGCATAAAGAGCTTAAGAATTACCTTTCCTTATAAATTAACATATAATGGTTCATTTTGTTTTTATAGCATTTTATGCAAAATATTTCGCAAACATTTTAAACAAGGGAAATGATTTATAAATTATGATAAAGGAAGCCGTTCGCGACATAGTTAAAAAGGTGAGTGAAAAATCGCGAGATGTATATGAAGCGGTAATGCCCCCTGTGGATATATACGAAGATGGAGCCAATTTAGTGGTTGTAGCTGACATAGCAGGCTTTTCAAAGGAAGATATAAAAGTAACTTTAAATGAAGATATTCTCACCATTTCAGCAGAAAGAAAAGAAAACGAAGGGGTTGATTATTTATGGAAGCAAAGGCCGCTAAAATTAAAAAAGACCATACCATTGCCAGAAAAAGTTGAAAACGAAAAAGAAATCTCAGCAAAATATGAGAACGGGGTTCTCACAATATCTATGCCTTTAAAGAAAAGGGTACATATCCCAGTTCAATAAAAAAGCAATTGAAAATAAACGGCCTTAAAGATATATTTTCTTTCTTTACTTTATTTCCTATAAACGGTAATATCTTTAAAGCTGCTGACTCAATTTATTTCTTGCCAATCGTTTCGTTAATTGTAGGACTGGTATCTGGAGCCATCAAATACTTCCTTATGTTAATTACAAATAACTTTCTTGCCTCCGTAGTTGCCGTGCTATCAACGTACTTAATAACGGGCATCATGCACATAGATGGTTTTGCTGATTTTGTTGACAGCTTGTTTGCTAAAGGCGGAAAAGAAGAAAGGATGAAAGTTCTAAAAGATCCTCATATCGGTGTAGCTTCAGTATTCTTTGTTTATTTTTTAGTGAGTTTGATGATTGCTTTGACTTACTCATTAGATGAACATAGCGTAATGGGCTATATCATGTTTTTTGCCGCATCGGATTTAACTGGCAGAGCTTCTATATTTGGTAGCTTGTTTGGCAAAAAATATCATGAAGGTCTAGGCAAAATTTTTGCTATGTCTTTCAAGCCAAAATATGTTTTTTATTTTCTGTTTGTCTCGCTTATTCTGGTTCCTATTATAAAATACTATTATTTGCTAATTTTTGTTGGTTTTTTGATAGGTTATTTGTTTTATGAATTAGGTGTAAAACTCTACGGAGCCTCTGGAGGAGACGTTATAGGTAGCTCCGTTGAAATTTCTAGACTTCTTGGGATGATAATAATATGCTTTGTATAATGATGGCGGGCGGGATAAGTAAAAGGTTGGGTTTAAACAAGCTTTTGGTAAACGTTTGTGGTCTACCTTTAGTATGGGTAAGCTTTATTAAATATAGAAAATTGTGCCCAGATTTAAAGGTTGCAGTTTCGAAAAATACTCAAAATGAATTAACATTTTTAAATTTCTTGGGCGCTGCTTTCATAGAAACTCCTGGATTAGGTTATCCTGAAGATGTAAATTATCTGTTAAAACGCTTTAGGGAACCGATTTTACTGCTTAGCGCCGATTCTGTTTATTTAAAAATAGACCATATAAAGCATTTTTTGTCCTTTGCAAAAGGTCAAAGCATGAGCGCCGCTGTGAAATATAATGATGAAATAATATATACAGGAATGAATTATGCGGTACCAGGCTCTAATAATGATAAAATAATATTTTTTGATGACGAACTATTATCTTATAGCGTGAACGTTACTAAAGATTTGGAGGCATTTAAAGAATGGTTGTTGAAAAATGGCTGTTACTCGTTGTTGCAGTAGCAATCGATGTTTTTATAGAATATCCAAATTCATTTCATCCAACAGTATGGATAGGAAATCTTATAATTTATATAGATAAAAAATATAAAAGGAAAAATAACAACTATGATTTATTAATAGGTTCTTTGTCTGCATTATTGGCATATTTTGTTGCGGGTCTTGCAGGCTTTTTAGTGTGCAAAACCCTTAGTTTTGGCATTGTTGGTTTACTTCTCTATATATATTTTTTGAAGTCAACATTTTCAGTTGGCTTGCTAATAAAAAAAGTCCATTCGTGTAGCGTTGATGACGAAGATATTTTAAGAAAAAGAGTATCAGAAATTGTAAGCAGAGACGTTAGTATTAAAAAACCTTATCTCTATTCTGCTGCAATAGAATCAGGAGCGGAAAACTTGGTTGACTCGATAGTTAGCCCATTTCTTTATTATATAATATTTGGTTTGCCAGGAGCAATGATATATCGAGCCATTAATACAGCAGATAATTTGTTAGGCTATAATAACGAAAGATACAAAAAATTTGGAAAGGTTGCAGCTTTGATAGATTATGCAGCAAATTATATTCCTGCAAGACTATTTTTGTTCATCGAACTCTTAATTTATGGTCTTAATTTTAAAAAAGATTTAAGAATAAAAAAAGGGCTTAGGATAAATGGAAAGTATCCTATGTCGCTTTTTGCAAAGCTTCTAAATTTAAGACTTGTTAAAAAGGGTAGCTACGTTCTGGGTTCCGGAAGGCTTCCAAACGCAGAAGATGTAAAGAAAGCTAGCATTTATCTTATTTTCTTATCATATATTTTTATATCTGTTACATTATTAATTTCTTATGTTTTCAGTTTACCACGGTGGTGCTAGAGAAAATGAAAAAGGCTTTATAGACTTTTCGCAGTCTGTGAACCCTTATTATCCTTTCTTTCTGAACAAATATCTTAAAAAATCAGAAATAAATCGTTATCCATATTGTGAAGAAACCTACGAAAATATGATTAGAGAAAGGTTAACCCTTTATGACTCTAGCATAGCTGTCGGTGCTGGCGTGACAGAACTTCTGTACATGGCTTTTTATATGATTAAAGACTATGAAGAAGTCATAATGTTTTTACATACTTATTCAGAAAATAAGAGGTTGGCATATTTATTCAACAAAAAAGCTCTCTTTATAGAAAAGCTTGTTCCAGATTTAAACGACATAGTTTTAAAAAGGAGGGCTTCTTACATAATAGTTAATCCCGATAATCCAACCGGCATATACTACAATTTTCTAGAGAAGTTGGCAAATGAGCTTAACCGTTTGGATTCGATACTTATAGTAGATGAGTCATTTATGCCATTTACGAAACACGATCACAAATTTATTCAAATGGAAAATGTAATAGGTTTGAGAAGCTTTACTAAGGTTTTCGGAATTCCTGGTATAAGAATAGGGTATGCATATGGGCCTAAAGATAAGATTGAAAAAATGAAAGAGTACAGAATGCCATGGTCTATTGGCGCCTACGGTTGCGCTGCATTGAAAGGAATACTAACAGAAGGCGACACCTATTTAAACGCAACTCTCAACAAAATAAAAAAAGAACATGAACGATTTGCGAGGAAATTAAAATTAAAAAGCGACGCTAATTATTTTCTTGCAAAGGTAAACGACTCAAAAGCGGTCGTGAAAAGTCTTCGTGAAAAAGGTATCCTTGTAAGAGATTGCGAAAGTTTTGGTCTAAACAACATGATCAGGTTTTCTATTAGAAAAAGAAATGAAAATAGCTTGCTGCTTCAAGCTTTAAAAGATATAAAAATAGTTAGCCCCTTCTAATGTTTTTAATTATTTTTTTCTTAACTCTTCTTAGTTCAGTAATGCACTCTTGATATTTTCTTTCTAAATAAAGAGCGTAGGCGCGTTTTATGTCGCCGTTACTTTCATTAGTAAATGGCACCTCTAATCCATATTTTGTTTTTATCAAAAAAATTAAAAGCTCAACGTCTTCAAAGAGTTTTTTTGAGTCTGTTTCTTTTATTGCATTTTGGAACAATTCAGCTATTTCATCTTTTTCTAATGTCATTTTAAAGGTCAACCAAAAATCTTAGCTTGCATTTCTCATTGCAATTTATTTCCATCAAATGATAAGTTATTCCTTTAACTTCTGTTTTAAAACCGTGTTTTTTAGGTGAATATTTTTCTCCGTAAACGGTTCCTTTAAGGCCAGTTACTTCTTTATTAACTTCGATGTCAAAATATCCAGGTGCAAATCTTTCAGCAGTCAACTTTATTATCAAAAACTCGAGCCATTTATAAAGCAAGTTTTGAAGATCAAAACCTTTAATTTCTACGTTTATATCTTCTTTTAGCTCAACTTTTTTTATGTTATAAACAAGTCTTAATAAGCCAACTGCAGCCCCTTTAAAGCACTCAGTAAGATCTTTCCCAGTAACTTCAATATAAGCGTCTCCCATATACTCTAATTCTCTTATTCTCAATCTTGACCACCAAAATGGACCGGGGGGGACTTGAACCCCCGACCTCCCGCGTGCAAGGCGGGCGTTCTACCCCTGAACTACCGGCCCCATTTGTCTGGCTTATCGTTGTCTTCATCCCATGAGGTCAGTCCGCCCATCGTATGACAAGCCATTAGACTGGGTCCTTATTTGCCCAAACCCAACGGTTGGATTTTTCTCGCTTCATTCAACGAAGCTAGCTCTATCGGAGCGCTGAGGCTTCGTTGTTCGCGAGCTATCTATTTATATTCTGCACGCGCATCTATCTATGTATTGCTATAATTTGGTTATAAAAGCATTTCTATTCTCTCATTCCATTTCCTTGGTTTGTTATCGTTACAAAAATATGTCTAAAAAGTAATTATTGCAATCAGCGCTCAAGAAATAATAAGTCATAATGCATATATCTGCTCAAGGAATGAAAGTTCTTATTTAATTAAATTTACGTTAAAAACCAAATTACTTTGCTACACTGAATTAATAAACTTATGATTTTATACGAACTATTTTTATTTTATCCATAACTTTCCAGTACTCAACCTCTTGCCCTTCTTTTATTCTTGGCTTAAGGTCTTCTTCAATATACTCTGCTTCAAGAGTCTGGAAGGTTTGAAGGTCCATAAGTTGTACAGTGTTACCGGTTACGCTAAGAACTTGCCCTGAACCTTTTTCAATTATCGGAACGTCGACCTTTGATTCTGAAGGTCCTACATAGCTTTTCTTTGCTCCAGTAAATATATCTATTCCAACTACTCGAACCTTCGCGCTCCCATGCTTCCCAGGTTTGCTTTTCTCGACCTCCACAACCTTACAGGGTAGGTTATCTATCATAATATATGAACCTTCTTTAATGTCTCCTAATTCCATCGGTTTTGTCATACACCAATGTATACTCAGATGGATTAATTAAATTTTTCAAAAATATGCTACAAAAATTTTCTTTTTAAAACTTCTCAATGATAATAAAAACAGCAAACCTTTTAAAGCAACGGTAAAATTTTTATAATTATATGAAGAAACTGAACTGCGTTGATGGCTCTGCCAAATGAAATGATGCACCTCAGCTGATCTATATGCTCACAGACACAACATATGAAGGAAATGTTAAGATAGTTAGAAAGATTGGCAATAGTACAGCTTTTTATAATCCGCTTGGGGAATTTTCAAGGGACGTTTTTGTTAAAATATTTACCGCGTATGCATTAACTAAAGGTGAAAACTTGATATATGCAGAACCTTTTTCAGGCACGGGAATAAAAGGGATCAGACTTTCAGTTGAAGGCAAAGGCTTCTCAACGTTTATTTTTAATGATCTAGATGAAAATAGCTTAAAAATAATGCAGAAAAATTGGGAAATTAACAATGTAAAAGGGAAAGCAATATTTTATAACTTAGAGGCTAACGATTTTTTTCAAAGGTTAGTCAACTTTGGCAGAGTTGACGGAATTGATGTAGATCCTTTCGGCTCTTCTTCTCCATATATTTTTAATGCCATCAGATCAGTCAAAGGTGGCGGCATAATTTCCTTTACTTTTACTGACACACAAGTTCTCGGCGGAATACATTCAGAGGCTTTAGAAAAAAGATACCATATAAAGGCAAAAAAGGTTCAATTTCTGAAAGAATTACAGGCAAGAATTGCAATAACAAACGTTGTTTTAGATGCGTCAACAATCAATATAGCGGCCGTCCCTATCTTTGCTCATGTAGATAAACATTATATAAGATCTTATCATATAATAAAACCAAAAGCATCCCTTGCAAACGAGCTCGTTAAAGAAATTAAATATATAACAACAAGCGATTGTGGCTTTATTTCTTTAGAAAAATATGCATTCTGTCCATATTGTGGCGAGCCCACAGATGCCATAGGGCCTATTTATGCAGGAAAAATATTTGATAAAGATATAATAAATAAAGCGTATGAAATTTCTGGTGGTTGCAAACGTTGTAGCGAACTTTTTGCTACAGCTTTAGAAGAGCTTGACGATATCCCTTTTTACTATGATACTAAATTTATGGCTTCTGTACTTAAAACTTCAACTCCATCAAGGTCATCATTAATATATGATTTAAAAAAATCAGGATTTAGAGCGTCAGGCACCGTGTTCAGCCCAACAGGAATTAAAACAGATTCTCCCTTTGGCGTTTTTAAATCAATGTTTTTTAAATAATTTTTTAAGAATAATTATAAGTATACGGCATCAAAATACCTAAAGAATTGAAAATCGTTTTCTTAGGTACCTCTGCAGCTGTTCCAACAAGAGAGCGTAATACAGTTTCAATTTATATCATGACAACTAACGGCGCCTATCTTTTTGATGCTGGTGAAGGGCTACAAAAACAGCTTCAAATAGCAGGCTTGAATCCCATTAAGATTAAGGCTGTCTTTATCTCTCACATGCACTTTGACCACGTTTTAGGTTTGCCTGGCCTTCTCATGACAATGGCTTTAATGAATAGAAAAGAAAAACTTACCGTAGTTGGTACAAGAAAACTTTTTCAATTTTTAAAAATGTTCAACAAAGAGTTTTACATGGACCTGACATTTGAAGTTGAGTTCATAGAAGCCCATCAAGGAAGCGTTTATAAGAACAAGGAAATTGAAGTGTTAGCGTTCCCTACGGTTCACAGTACAGAATCTTATGCGTACAGGCTTTTTGAGCACAAGCTAAAGAGAAAGTTTCATCCAGAAAAAGCGTTGGAGCTTGGAATACCCCGTGGGCCTCTGTGGAACAAGCTGCAGCTTGGTGAAAGCATTATCATTAACGGGAAAACGATAAAACCTGAGATGGTAAGCGATCCTCCGCCGGCACCTTTGTCAGTATCTATAAGCGGTGACACTGCTTATTTTGAACAGCTTATAGAATTTTTCAAAGGTTCAGATATAATAATACATGAATCAACTTTTTCTAGAGAGCTTGCGAATAAAGCGAGCGAAATGTTACATTCTACTTCTGAACAGGCTGCGATAGTAGCCTTAAGGTCAGGCGCCAAGCTTTTGGCGCTTTATCATTTTAGTGAGAGGTACAAGGATGTAAGTTATCTCGAAGAGGAAGCTAGGAAAATATTCCCAAATACAGTAGCTGCAAAAGACTTTATGTGCATAAAAATTGAAGATAACGATATAAACGTTTTCAATAATATAAATGAATGTGAGTGATTCTCAAGGAACGTATCTTTACGTGCAATGGGATATATCTGATGCCGTTCTTCTATCATATTATGTTGTGATAGGTGGCGAAGTTAAGTTAAACGGTTACTATTCTTTAAGAGCAAACCCAAACAAGGTTCTTAAATCACTAAATAACATTGCAAAAAAATACGGGATTGAAAGGCTAATAATTCAGAACAGCTTGGGTTTAAGCAAAGAAAAGATTCAGAGGGAGGGTTTGGGTTCAACAGAAAGCCAACGATGGATACAAAAACTTAGAAAAGTGGACCAGATTTTTCAATCTCTTACCCAATTAAACAACGGTATAAGTTATGAAATAAAGGACAGCATTTATCCACCAAGTAAATGCTATCTGGGCAGGTTTATCAAACTTAATGAAAATGGCAAGGCCGTCTTTGAAAACATAAGTATCAAGATACCTAAATCTATACTTGAGTATGCGGCTTATCTATTTGAAAGTCTTATCGTTCCTGGCATTACTTTTGTTAGATATGTCGATGATAAAAAAGACGTCTATACGATAAGATTAACGAAAGACAAAACTATAAACGTGCCATTAACAAAAAATTTTAAGGGTTATTTAATAATTTGGTTGAGAAAAGAAGGAAACCAGTTTTTGGCAGACGTTAGTGAAGGTAAGACTTTTCATGAAGCGATGAGAAAGCATAAAAAATTAGTTTTAAAAAAGATGCTGGATTGGATAAACCAGACAAAGGAAACCAGTTTCTTAACCTCTATAGTATCCCTTGACCATACGAAGATCAATGAATTGATACGCAAAATAAGAGAAAAATGATTTTTTATGCATTTAATCGCAAACTTTTTATCAATTTATATATCTCGGAGGCAGCATCTGACAATTTTGGAACTTTAATTTTCTTATTATCGTCTAAATACTTCTTTATATTTGCAGGATCTTTTTCTTTCTTAATAAAGCCTTTTCTTAAAAGGTACTCTTCAACATCTGTTGTATAAGAAAAAACACTAACAGTCTTTATTCCAAGAAGAATAGCTTCAACATTCATTGTTCCTCCGCCACCAATAAAACCATACGAACGCTCAAGCACATTGGGCCCGAAAAACTCTCCTCCGTATATTATAAGGTTTTCAACCGTTTTTTCTTCGTTTGTGTACCTTTTTAATAAAACAACATTTTTGTTAGGATATTCGTTTGCTATATCGAGCGCAAATTTTTCAAAATCAATATGATCTTTTAAATACGAAGCCATATACTCGCTTTCTCTTATTATGATGCTACCCGTTGATATTTCTTCTATGCGATTCTTTGCTGGCCATATATCCTTTCTGTAAAGCCAGGAGGTTGGATCCAAACTTTTATATTTTAATACTCTTTTACTTTCTATTCCGTATTTTGCAAATTTTTCTTTTTTTATTATCCACGGAGTTAACAAATATTTTGATAACGGAACAGTAAGCTTGCACACGTAAGTGCTATGAGGGGAGTCACAAATAAGAACGTGAGGTATACCCAGTCCAAATGATACCCTTGCAGCTTCTGGGCTTCCAAAAGAAATGCTGAAGTCTGGCTTCAGATCATTTATCAAGCTGCTCAGTTCAAGTATCCTTTTCCCGCTTTGAACGAGCTTTTCTTTTAAATCCTTCCCGCCGTATGAGCCAACTATTGCATATTTCGAATTGATGGTGATCCTTTTAGAAACTCTTTGCAGTTCTTCATATTCCCTCATAGTAACGAATACGTCATATCCATTATTAAGAAAAAGGTCTTCAAGCGCTTTTGTCATTAAGTAATGCTTTGGCGTTAGCGCATCTATCCAGATCTTCATCTTTTAATGACTTCCATAAGCTTTTTAACTCTCTCAACATCAACCGGATTCTCGACTTTACCATTTTCTTTAAAGTATGTCCCGACTATGGCCCCATCAGCATGTTCTAATAAGATCTTTGCGTTTTCAGGATTAAGTCCGCTCCCTATGAGAACTGGTAGGCTGACGCTGTTTTTTACGGCTTTAACCTCTTCAGCTGATGGTGGGCTTCCAGTTCTTGAGCCGGTTACTACAATTGCATCCGCCAGCCCTCTTTCTTCTACATCCCTTGCCGAATCTTCTATGGATCTTTGCAAAAGTGGATATGAATGTTTTACATGAACATCAGCGATTACAGCGACAGCCGAGTTCAAGCTACTTCTAAAACGCATAAGATGTGGGCCGCACCCTTCTATGATTCCCTGATCTGTTACATAGGCTTCGTTCAGAACGTTAACCCTGATAAAATTTAATTCAAAAGACTCAGCTAGAGATAAGGCTCCCAAGCAACCGTTTCTCAACAAATTTACTCCTATTGGGAGATGAGAGTTTCTTTTTATTTCGCATAAAACTCTAGCATAAGACGCTATTGTTTCAGGGTTGGAGCTCGGATCCTTAAAATATGGAACATCCCAAAAGTTCTCAACCATAACTCCATCGACCCCTCCTTCTTGTAAGCTCTCAAGGTCTTTTAATGCAGTATTTATGACTGTGTTCAAACCTGAATATTTAGGTGAGCCAAGCAAAGGTTTTAAATGGATCATCCCTATAATGAAGGGCCTGTTTTTAAAAGGAAGTTTAACCATTTTGATTGCATTCTTAACGCTTTTAAAAATATAAACGTTTGCAAAATTTGATGCTGATTTATAAACAGTAATTAGGAATGTG
>DAXX01000039.1:2954-8815 GCA_002506605.1 Thaumarchaeota archaeon UBA160 | reverse complement strand
AAAAAATATTATGGAACAAGAAGCTCTCCTAAAAAGCTTATATATTCATAGCGCAAAATAATATTTAATGAGCAATTCTTTTGAGTTCCTTAAGAATCTTTCAGCAAAAATTAATGCTGACGAAACAAAAAAGAAATCGCTTTCACAATTTTCTGGGAAAACGTTTCAGTTCAAATTAAATGAAAACGAAAGCTTTTATATAAAATTCGAAAGTGACGGAAGCATGATTGCAGAAAAAGGGGAATCAGGTTCGCCTGCAGCTACAATATCAGCTAGCGATTCTTTGCTTGTAGATCTTATAAACGGAAAGGCTGATCCAGTAAAGTCGTTCTTTATGGGAAAACTGAAAGTTTCTGGAGATCTGATGCTAGCACAAAAACTAGTTAATGAAGTTAAAAAACTGCTTTAGTGAAATAAAATGGACTCACTTAAACAAGCTGAAATAAAAAAAGCAACTGTAATAGGAGCCGGCGAAATGGGACATGGTATAGCTGAAATTTTTTTGATAAACGGTTATAACGTCTATCTTGTAGATATAAATGAACAAGCGCTTCTTAAGTCTAAACAACTTATAGAAGAAAGCCTGAATAAATTCGTTGAAAGAGGAAAACTTAAGCCAGAAGATCTAACCAGATTCATGAATAATTTGAAACTTTCGACTAGCATTGAAGAATCAGTTAAGGATGCTGAGATAATTATAGAAGCTGTTCCTGAAAAAATAGAAATAAAAGCAGATGTTTTAAGTAGGGCAAGCAAATTTGCGAAAGCTGATGCCATAATAGGTACAAACACATCAAACATAAAAATAACAGATTTATCGCAATATGTAAGTTCGCCATGGAGATTTTTAGGTACTCATTTCTTTAATCCTCCAGTTATTATGAAATTAGTTGAGCTGGTAAAAGGCGAAAAAACCGATGATAAAATTCTCGACAAAGTTTACAATCTTATGAAATCTTTTGGCAAAGAGCCTATAAAAGTAATGAAGGACACCCCTGGATTCATAGTAAACAGGATAAGCGCTCCAGAGCTTTTGTTTTTCTGTTTAGTAGTAGATCAAAATTTAGCTAAACCGGAAGAGATAGACGCATTTGCAAAAGAACAGGGATTACCTATGGGACCTTATGAGCTCATGGATTATGTGGGGCTTGATGTAGTTTACGATTCTCTACTTTATTTTTCAAAGGTAATTTCGCCTGATTACGGAAAATGCAAAACTGTAGGAGAGCTGGTCAAACAGGGCAGGCTTGGCAAAAAGAGCGGTTACGGATTTTACCAGTGGAGCGGGGGGAAAGCTATAATACCAAAAGCGGCCGCTTCCGACAAGGTTAATCTCTTAGATGTTCTTGTGCTTGAAGTAAATGAGGCTGTAAAGCTTATAGAAGAAAAGGTAGCGACCCCCGAAGATATAGAAACAGCAGTTAAGTTAGGGCTTAACAGACCATTTGGTCCTATAACCGTAGCGAAATCATTAACTAATGATGAAGTAAAATCTAAATTATTAGAGCTCTATCAGAAGTTTAATTGTGAGGTATTTAAACCAGCTAAGAGTATAGAAGAAGGTAAGTTAAAAGATGTTATTGAAGGGAGGTATAAGCCAGAGAAAAGTGGAGAAAAAGAAAAGGCGGAAATAGAACAACAGGCTACATCGTCAGCCTTTAAGTTTATCAGGCTTGAAAACCTAGGCAATCATGTTCTAAGAATCTCGATAGACCGACCAAAGCGCAACTTTTTAAGCCCAGATGTGATAGAAGAATTGGATAAGGCTATAGAAAGCGTCTGGAACGACAGAGATATATGGATTGTAGTGCTTACTGGAGCAGGCTCTGATTTTTCGGCAGGCGCTGATTTGTCAACATACATTGCTGATGGCATGCAGTTCATAGAATTTTCCCGAAAAGGTGAAAGAGTGTTCAGGAAATTGGCCGAAATTCCAAAGGTAACTATAGCCGAAATGAAAGGTTACGTCCTTGGAGGAGGATTTGAGCTTGCTTTAGCATGCGATATAAGGGTTGCATCTTCTGATGCAATAATAGGTTTTCCTGAAACGACTTTAGGGTTACTGCCAGGATGGGGAGGAACACAAAGGTTAGCCAAGCTTACCAACATGAACACGGCACTCTGGCTTATATTAACTGGAAAGAAGATCTCTGGTGAAGATGCATTAAAGCTCGGTATAGTCTCGCAGGTTTACGATAAAAGCGTAATAGACGATGAAACTATTAAGCTCGCAAAAGAAATAGCTTCAAACAATGCGCCAATAGCAGAAGCTTTAGCAAAAAGGCTCATAAACAAAGCAACAGAAGTGCCAATGGACATAGGTCTCGAGTGGGAATCTACTGCTTTTGGTATACTTTTTAACACAGAAGACCTTAAGGAAGGTATTTCGAGCTTATTCGAGAAAAGAAAACCTAACTTTAGAGGGAGATAAGGATGGAAGTATACATAGCTGATTATCTAAGAAGTCCGTTTTCAAGATCAAGGCCAAAAGAACCTGAGAAAGACGTGTTCAATGCGCTAAGGATGGATGAAGTACTTGGAATGCTTATAAAAGAAATCATAAAGAGAACAGGCATAGAACCAAAGGAAATAGGAGATGTAATAACTGGATGCGCTCTGCAGGTGCATGAAAACTGGCTTTATGGAGGCAGGCATCCGGTTCTCCTTGCAAACCTACCATGGGAAGTTCCTTCGATGGGAGTTGACAGAGCATGTGCTTCTTCAATGACAGCAATAGGTATAGGTGCTATGGAGATACAAACAGGAAACTCTGAACTTGTAATAGCTGGAGGTTTGGAACACATGACACATGTACCCATGAGTGATAACCCTCACATAGCGCCAAACTATAAATTGTTGATAAGGCCAGAATATATGAAATATCAGATGAATATTGGATACGTAATGGGGTTGACTGCAGAAAAGCTAGCCGAAGTAAGTGGTATACAGAAAAAGGAAATGGACGAATGGTCACTAAGAAGTCACATGTTAGCAAGCAAAAGCGTTTCCGAAGGTTGGTTTTCTGGCGAAATTCTTCCTGTTAAGACAGAATATCAAGGAAAAGAAATAATCGTAGACCGCGATCAGAGCATAAGGCCCGATACAAACTTAGAGCAGATAAGTTCATTGCCTCCAGCTTTTAAGCAAGACGGAGTTATCACGGCTGGAAACTCTTCTCCCCTCAATGCTGGGGCCTCTGCTGTTCTGTTAGCGTCTGAAAAAGCAATAGAAAAATACAACCTTAAGCCTATAGCAAAGATAATATCGATAGCATGGGCAGGAGTAGAACCTTACTTAATGGGAAAAGGGCCAGTGCCTTCCAGCAAAAAGGCGCTCGAAAAAGCAAATCTTAGCGTTGAGGACATAGATTTTTGGGAAATCAATGAAGCCTTTGCTGTAGTAACACTTTATGCAATAAAAGAACTTCATATTGATCCTGATAAAGTAAACATCCACGGAGGAGCCATAGCAATTGGTCATCCTTTGGGCGCAACTGGTGCCAGGATAGTTGGTACGCTTTCAAGAATACTTAATGAAAAGAAAGGAAAATACGGAGTGGCCACTCTATGCGTAGGAGGAGGACAAGGTTATGCTGTAGTTCTTGAGAGGGTTGAGTAGATTGAGCTTTGAACTTCCTAATGAAATAGAGGAAACCAGAAAAAGAGCTAGAGAATTTGCCCTTAAAGAGTTCACAAGTGAGCTTATAGATCATTATGATGAAACAGAAGAATATCCTAACGAAATAAGAAAAAAGGTTTTTGATGCTGGTTTTATAACTATTGAAAATCCATGGAACATGCTGGTTGCTATGGAAGAATTTTGCAGGGTTGATCCGGGGATAGGGCTTAGCGCGTTGGCTTCTGTTTTTGGATCTGAAATATTGTTACTTTATGGTACTGAAGAACAAAAAGAAAAATATCTTTATCCTACCTTAAAGGGCGAAAAGATAAGCGCTGTAGCTGTGACTGAACCTGGAGCTGGAAGCGATGTAGCCGGTATAACATCAAAGTTAGAAAAAATTGAAGGAGGTTGGATACTTAATGGCCATAAAATGTTTATAACAAACGGTACAGTAGCAGATCACTATTACCTGCTTGCTAGGTCAGCGCCCCCTCCATCTAAAGAAAAAAGGCACCACGGATTAACGTTAGCTATAGTCGAAAGAAAATGGAAAGGAGTAAACCCAGTGAAACTTAAAGGAAAGCTTGGGATGAGGGCTACGGACACGGCAGAAATCACGTTTGAAAACGTTAATGTGCCTAATGAAAACATAGTTGGAGAAGAAGGCAAAGGATTTTATATTATAATGACTTTCTTTAACATAAGCAGGGTTTATGTAGCGGCCCAGAGTGTTGGGACAGCTCAAGGCATACTAGATCTAGTTTTTGAGTATCTTTCCAACAAACCTGCAAGTTTTAGGGAAATGGAATATGTACAATTTGCCCTTGCAGAAATGAACACGCTTGTCGAGGTCGCAAGAAACATAACTTACAAAGCAGCAGCGAAAGTATTCTCGTTTAATCCAGATCCTGCTTTAACAAGCATGGCAAAATATTATGCAGCAGAAGTAGCAAACCAAGTAGCAAACATGGCATTTAAAATAGTTGGGATGGAAGCATCAGGGACTAAGTTAGAAAAACTTTACCGTGATGCAAAAATAACAGAAATTTGGGAAGGAACTAGCGAAATTGAGAAGCTTGTAATTGCAAGAATGATATTAAAGAAAATCCAAGAGGCGAAATAAATGGCGTCAGAAGAACAGAAACTTTTAGTTAGTATGATAGAGCAGTTTGCGAAGACTGAGCTCGAAAACGCTACGCAAAAAATAGAAAAGGAAAGGATAAGTAAAGATTTAAGAAAAAAGCTTGCAGAATTAGGGCTTTTTTCAGCTACTCTTCCGCAGTCAGAAGGAGGATCTGGTATAGACAAGAAATCTTTTTCTCTTATTTTAATGACTTTGGCAAAATACTCCGCATCTGTGGCTTATTTTACATATTTGCAAAACACACTGGTTAACGAGTTGCTTTATAAATTGTCAAATAAAAAAGAAGTAATAGCAAAGATAGGGTCAGGCGAATTAACAGGAACCCTCGTGCATGATTTAAACCTTAATTTTCAACATGAAATTTTCATTAAAGGATTAGAACTTTACGGAACAAGTAATTTTGTTACTTTGCCAGATGCAGACGTGCACTTAGTTATGGCTAGATCAGAAGGTTCATCTTATTTAGTTATTACAAAACCAACATCTACCGCACTAAGAAAGCCGTTAGGGTTCAGAGGGATAAGCTTTGGAACCTCGATTTATAAGGAAAAAATCGAAAATGAACAAATAATTTCTAAAGAAGCTGAAAATATTTTGCAAAACCACTTTTTAGAGACGGGAGATCAAATAGCTGCAATAGCTCTTGGAATAAGCGAAGCGGCCATAGAAAAGGCAATAGAATATTCAAAAGAAAGAAAAGCGTTCGAAAGTTATCTATATGAGTTCCAGCCAATATCAGCGGTGCTTAGTGATATGAAGGGAAGAATAGAAGACATGAAAAAAGCGTTAACACTAGCAGAGAGCATTCAGGATAAGATGTTTCTTAAGTTAAATTCTCTTGAGATTGCAAGGCTTGCCTCTAGGGTTGCGCTCCAGATTTATGGAGGATATGGTTACTTAGAAGATCTTGGTGTTGAGAGATATTACAGGGATTCAATGCATCTAACTATGTTAGCTTCTAACTATATAAAAGAAATAAAAATTCTCTCAAAAGAAATAATATCTCCAGAGGCATTTAAAATATAAAAGCTAAAATTATTAATATAGGGGATTTCTAAATATTAATCGCATAAAACGATAATCTGTCGTTTTTATT
>DAXX01000039.1:2775-2902 GCA_002506605.1 Thaumarchaeota archaeon UBA160 | reverse complement strand
AAATAAAGTTATAGACTGGAAGCCTTCAGGCCTATACTTGACGGCCTTTTCAAGGACACTCTGGTTGGCAGGCCCCATGTTGATAGAGGTGTAATAACGAATGTGCTTGTCCTGCAGGCATGGTACA
>DAXX01000039.1:0-2721 GCA_002506605.1 Thaumarchaeota archaeon UBA160 | reverse complement strand
CAAAAGCTTGCCTGATGCCAGAACTGTATGGCTTTTCGGGGACAGGCTTGTCATATCTGGAAGGGAGAAGGATTTTTGGGAGCTGTTCAATTTACAGCTCGAAAGCTCAACTTAAAGGTGAAGAAAAGCTAGTCGTAGAAAGCTGTTTTTATAAATCGCGAAGGGCAGGTTGTCGAGGCTGACAAGGGCACAGCCCATTTGCAGGACTCAACGATGCTAGAAGCTGATCCTAGAGCTCCCATAGTTGAGGACATAATAAGGAAAAAGAAGACACAATTAAATTATAGTAAAGATAGTTGGGCTATTAGAACAATATTTGTTTTAACTTTTTTGTAAATGAGGAATTTTAGCTAGCGATAAAAATTTAAATATAATAAATATTAATTAAATTTATGAAAAAAATATTAATGATACCTGGGCCTATCGAGTATGAACAAGAAGTTCTAAGTGCCATGTCAAAGCCCACATATGCACATACTTCAAAAGAATTTTCGGAAACGTTCAAGGACGCTCTTGAAAAAACTATGACCATATTTGGTGCAAAAGAAGGGCTACCTTATGCAATTGCTGGATCTGGAACGCTAGCCATGGAAATTTCTACTGCCAATTTTATAAAAAAAGATTCAAAAGTACTAGTAGTAAGCACGGGTTACTTTGGTGATAGGTTTGTTGATCTTTTTTCAAGATTTACCAAGAATGTGGAAGTATACAAACCGCCGTTGGGATATTCAGCTGATCCCAAGCACATATATGAAATGGCAAGCAAAGGGAATTATGATCTTGTAACTGTGACGCATGTAGATACAAGCTCTGGTGTGAAAAATAACGTTAAAGAAATAGCCAAACACTTTAGGGACCTAGACACGATACTCGTTGTAGATGGTGTTTGTTCTATTGGAGGAGAAGATTTTAGTATGGAATGGGGCGTTGATGTAGCTTTTACAGCAAGCCAAAAGGCTTTAGGAGTACCACCTGGGCTTGCTGTCGGTGTTGTTGGTCCTAAAGCCCTTAAACTTATGGAAAAGAATCCGCCTCTAACTTTTTATTCTGATCTAAGAATTTGGCAGAGCGTTCTTAGAACTTATATGCAAGGCAAAGCCGCTTATTTTGCTACGCCTGCTGTCAATCTAATAGTTGCGTTAGATGTAAGCTTAAATATGATATTAAAAGAAGGTATTGAAAACAGAATTAAAAGACATCAAATAATAGCTGAAAGCATTAGGGCAGGGCTGAAGGAGCTCGGTTTAACGTTTATTCCCAATGAAGAATCGTATGCTAATACAATCTCGGTTCAATATTTGCCAGAAAATGTTAAACAGTCTGACTTCCTTGCAGATGCAGAAAGGTTTGGAGCGGTTTTTGCAGGCGGGCTTATCCCTGAAATAAAAGAAAAATATTTTAGAATAGGGCACATGGGTTCCATAACATCTTCAGAAGTTCTAATAGCTATAAGCGCGGTAGAAAGAGCTTTGAAGAAAAATGGATATAATGTGGACCTAGGCAAAGGTCTTGCAGCAGCGCAGGAGAAGCTTTATAAAAATGGTTATTAAACGGCGATTAACTTCATTAAATTTTGTCAAAATCTTGTTTTTAAATTAAGATTAAAAGTGCCCTGTATAAAAATAAGTTCCTTTTACAATACTGCACAGATTTTCTTTTCCGTCATAAACTTCTATTAATGCGTATGCGAGGCTTTTTCCGCTTTTTATAATTTTTGATACAGCTTTTATAGGACCTTGTATTATAGGTCTAAGATATGTGACTTCAAGGTCAACTGTGACTTCGTTGTAGCCAAGGTTACTCGTAAGAGCAGCACACCCGCCTGCAGCGTCAGCAAGTGTTGCAATGGCACCACCATTAACTGAGCCACCAAACCTCGTAATCTCTTGTCTATAGTCCATATATAGTACACAGGATCCATCAGAGATGCTTTTTACCTTTATCCCAACATGTTTTAAAAAAGGATCGTTTTCAAGAACTTCTTTTAAAAGCTCTAAGTCCATGATAATTTAATAAAATACTATCCATAAAAAATTTACTACCCAAGTTCTAATGCATATAAATAACCGCTAAAATAGAGCGTCCAAAGCAATATAGGGTATGCTATCATTCTTTCTAAACCACCAAAGCCTATACCTAGTGTTATGCCGGACACATATAGAATAAGAGAAATAAATGAAATCAGCCCTACTATTAAAGAAATATAAGACATAAGCGGTTTTTGTAGCTTAAAGGAGCTTATTACTGCTAACGAGCCAAAAAAGAATGTTATAAACGAAACTATAGTATGAATATTATAAGGAGAATTTTCAGGGAAGACTCCAACTAAAGCAGCGCCTGCGCCTGCAATAAACATAAGAGAAGGGAAAAGCTTTGCATTAAACCCTTTATAAACTAAGTAAGAAGTTATAACTATAAGAATTCCAAATATTATTATGGAAGTATTAAATATAGAAGCAGTCGAACCAACTCCTAGATCGCTTATATAGTTATTTCTAACGCTATACTCTGGGTATTTAGCTTCAGCAATAATCATTATTATAATAAATTGAAACGTGCCTAGAAATGCAAAAATTCCTGCACATTTGTTATAAAGATTTTTGGTCATATTCTAAAAAAAGAATAAGTAATTTATATATTTTTATATACCAGTAGGGATGCTGGTCAAATAAGATTTTCAAATAAAAGTTAAGGTCTGGATCGCTCCTTTCAGCTTTATGA
>DAXX01000038.1 GCA_002506605.1 Thaumarchaeota archaeon UBA160 | reverse complement strand
AAAATTTATGATAAAAAGTCTATAAATATCAATAATTAGTTAGATTATTTCAACAACTTCAGATAAAGCTATATTAAATTAATTATATTTTATTTGGGTTGAGTAAAGCCATAATAAAAGAGGTCATACTTGAGAACTTTATGAGCTATAAATATGGAAGGATAATGTTGAAGCCAGGGTTCAATTTTATAACAGGCCCCAATGGGGCTGGTAAAAGTGCAATACTGCTCGGCATATCTTTAGCTATGGGTCAGCTTTCTACAGAAAGAAGCCGGAAACTGGCAGATTTGGTAAGAAGAGGAGAAGATATAGGTAGAGTTTCTTTAGTAATAAACAATTCGAAAGAAAACGGGAAAAGGCCTTTTCCAGCTTATAATAAAGACGAAATAATGCTTTCGAGGTACTTGCGTAAAGACGGCTCCTATTGGTTTGAAATAGATTACAAAGAAGCTTCACGACAACAAGTTCTAGATCTACTAAAGAAAGTTGGGATAGATCCGAACAATCTTTTGATAATAATGCCTCAGGGCATGGTTGATGAGTTTATAATGATAAAACCTGAAGAAAAACTAAAAATGGTAGAAGAAGCTTTGGGCATATCGGTCATAAGGGAAAATTTATTAGATGCTAAAAACAGGTTAAAAAACATAATAGCAGAAGAAAATCAGTATCAAGATCTCATGAGTAAGGCAATGGACTCTTTGGAAAAATGGCGTGAAGAGTACGATAGGCTGGTCATGAACCGTCAGTTAAAGCAGAAGCTTGAAGAACTAAACGCCGAATATGCTTGGGCTGAGGTTTTAAAACTAGAAAGATCGATAAACAGCACAAACGAAAAAATAAACAAAATAAACGAAGAGATTTCAACACTAACTGCGAAAAATAAGGAATTTGTATCTGAGTTAGAATCTGATAGAAATAGATACAATACGCTAGTTCAAATAATAAAGGAAAATGTAGCAAAAGCTTATAAAGGAGACGAAAAATCGGTTGGGGCTATTTATGATTCATTAAACGAGATTAATCAGCTTCTTGAAAAAATGCTCACTGAATACTCGCAGATTAAAGTAAACGAATATAGGATAAGTTCTTTAAATTTGAGCCTTAAAGAATTAAATAAGGATCTTGATTCTTTAAAGGATGAATTAGATGAAGCCCTAAAAAAAGTTGTAGGTCAGAGACCTATAAATGTACGGACGCTTTCTGAGATTGAAGATGAAATAAAGACAGTTAACGCACAGCTCAAAGTTTTAGGAGATGTCAATCAGGAAGCTGAAAAGGTTTATCTAGAGTTTAAAGCTAAGGTTGATGAGTATAAAGAAAAACTGGATGAAGTAAAGAAAAATAAGGAAAAAACAATGAAGGAGATAGAAAGCAGATCAGAAGAGTGGAAAAATATTATAAAAAAGACTATTTTAGAAATTAACGAAAAATATAACGAAATAATGTCAAGAATAAATGCAAGCGGCAAGGTCGTACTTGTTAATGAAAACGATCCAGAAAACGCAGGCCTCAGACTTTATGCAAGCTTTGTGGGCACCGATCTGATTCCGCTTGATAGTTTTTCTCAAAGCGGAGGTGAATTGAGCGCTGCTGTGACTGCATTCTTGCTAGCTGTTCAGATGTATATAGTTTCTCCTTTCAGAGCTTTAGACGAGTTTGATGTTCATATGGATCCTATCGTGAGAGAGAAATTTATCAAAGCTATATATGAAGTCTCCCAAGGAAATGAAACCCAATACCTTATAATAACGCCAAACTTCCCTAGCTTTTATGCTCCGGATATAAATTTTATAATAGTTCAGAAAAGCCAAAGCGGCAGCGCACCTAAGGTGATTGCGAAGTGAGCAGCAAAGAAGAAGAGCTTAAAAAAATAATAGAGTTGCCAGAAGTTTTAAAAAAGGTAGGCGGAGATCCTTTTGCAATAAATGTTGAAGAGCTTTTAAAAAAGATAAACGAAAACAAACTAAAAGATAAGGTTACTTCTTTAAAGTATGAATCGCAAGCATTAAATTCAGTGTCTATAGTAGTTGAAAAGCAAGAAGAATGGGTCCTAGATGCGCTCAAAGGGCTTAAAATAGATCCTCAGCTTATAAAGGAAAAAATTCGATTAATGCCATTCAAAGAATTGGGTTTTATACTGGCTAAGCACACAACTCCAGCTTTGGGAATTAAAAGAATCAGCCGTGAAAGAATAAAGATGGCAGTCGAATATCTGGGATTGACAGAGCCTTGGGGAAGAAAACCTAGCTTAGGAAGCATTTCTAGACACGAAGGCGAATACACACAGAGCATAGTTTTTGATAAAAAGTTTGAAGAAGAGGCCATGGAATTTTATGAAAAAGACTTAAAGCAAGAGCTAGAAAAATCAAAAACGGTGCCATATAAAGCGTTTATCGATAGGTTTAGCGAAAAACTTAAAGTGGCATTTTACATAGCTTACCTATCTAATATAGGAGTTATTTCAGTACTAAGGAACCCGCTTACTGGCGAAACGTTAATAAGCAGTCCGCTAGGAGGAGAATTTGAAAGCGTGGCGATACCTTTTGGCTGAAGAAGAACTTCAAAAAAAGGCCATAAAGGTGCTAAGGCTTTTACTGATAGAGACATCCTCATTACCGGGTTTAAAAGGCTGGGAGTTAAAGAAGCATCTTGGTAAAGATTATCTTGAAGCCATAAAAGTGGCTTCTCTTGAAGCAGACCGTTTGGGCATGAAGATAGTTATGATCCCCGATGATGAAGCGCCCAAGGACTTTGAAAAGGCAAGGTTTGTCTTGATGACGAAGGAGCCACTCTCTGAAGCAGACTACAGCAGGTGGCTCCGTATTGAAGAAATTGCTTCGTTGGCGATGATACTTGCTGAAATTTCCCTGAGGGGCGGTTCAGTACCTTTAGAAGCTGTAATGAGGATATTAACAGAAAAGCTACCTAGGTGGAGAGTAAACCAAATAATAGCAAAATTAGAAAGGCTTGGGTACATAAAAGAAGAAAACGGCATAATCTTTGAGGATTGGAGATCAAAGGTCGAAATAGACGAAACCGGATTCATTAAAGATATAATACTTTACAGACAAAAAGAGAAATAATAATTAGACCTTAGGCGTAATTTAATTTACTAAAGCCTCATATTATTTTTCAATAATATATGATAACAGTCTTCAGGATATTCCTGTCATGCTGAGCTATGAGCTGTGTCAAGAAGACCGAACGTATTTAGGTCCTTTACAGGGCTTGAACTTTTTGAGTTCGGTTCTGTATATGAAAAGGTTGAAGAAAAGTATGAAGAATATGAAC
>DAXX01000047.1:4424-17065 GCA_002506605.1 Thaumarchaeota archaeon UBA160 | reverse complement strand
CCTTATAACATTTATTCAACACAGTACTTTAGACTAATAGTCTTCCATAAAAAATAAATATCTTTTGCGGAAAGTGTCAGATCATTTGTTAACTACAATACTCTGTACATAACAGGGGCAAAATACTAACTATTAAACAAGAACCCAAACTTTCAAATTAGATTATTATATACTAAGCCATATGCACCAAAAATACATAATTAAAATTATTAAATAATAATATAATTAAAAGATAATACATTAATGTAATAAAAATATCATTAAGAAAAATTTTTATACTCTACAGTTAATTATTGCTCAATGAGCGACATTATTCCACGATACTGGTATAATGTAGTGCCTGATCTTGCTAAACCTTTACCCCCGCCTTTAGATCCAGAGGGTTCTAACTTTTCAAGAATCGAGCTACTAAATGATATAATTCCTAAAGAAGTTCTTAGACAACAGTTTACAGCCGAAAGATATGTAAAGATACCTGATGAAGTAGTAAAGCTGTACGAGCTTGCAGGGCGACCAACACCATTAATAAGAGCTAAAAAACTTGAGGAAATACTTGATACTCCTGCAAGGATTTACTTTAAATATGAAGGTGCAACCCATTCTGGATCTCATAAAATAAACACAGCTATACCGCAAGCATATTTTGCTAAAGAAGAAGGGGTAGAAAGGGTTGTTACCGAAACAGGGGCTGGGCAATGGGGTACGGCCGTGGCGCTTGCGGCATCTTTGATGAAAATAAAATCAACAATTTTCATGGTAAAGGTCAGTTACGAACAAAAACCCGGTAGAAAAATCATCATGAGGCTTTACGGTGCCGAAGTGTATCCGAGTCCCTCTGACATTACTGAACATGGCAAAAACGAACTTAAGAAGAATCCGACAAATCCAGGATCTTTAGGCATAGCTATGAGCGAAGCCATAGAATACACCATCAAAAACGGTTATAAATATCTTATTGGAAGCGTGCTGGAAGTTGTTCTATTACATCAGTCAATAATAGGTCTTGAAGCTATAAAACAGTTTGATGCTATAGGCGAAGAACCAGAAATTCTTGTAGGCTGTGTAGGGGGAGGCAGTAACTTTGCCGGATTTACTTATCCATTTATAAGTTCTAAAATAGGTTCACGTTATGTAGCTGTTGGATCATCCGAAATAAAAAAATTTAGCAACGGCGTTTATAAATATGACTTTCCTGACTCGGCCGGCCTCTTGCCAATGCTTAAAATGATAACTCTTGGAAATGATTACATACCTCCGCCTATATATTCAGGAGGCTTAAGGTATCACGGATTAGCTCCAACTCTTAGCCTAATGATTAAGGATAAAATAATAGAATGGATGGAATTCGATGAAAATGACGTTTATTCTGCGGCTCAACTATTTGCGCGCGTTCAGGGTATTATCCCTGCGCCTGAAAGCGCCCATGCAATTAGCGCCGTGATTAAGTTGGCAAAAGAAGCTAAAGAGAAAAAAGAAAGAACTGTTATAGCGTTCAATCTAAGCGGTCATGGTTTGCTCGACCTTTCTTATTATCAAAAAATGGAGGTTAAATAATCATGAAAAAGCTATTAGTAAGCTATATAACCTTAGGGTACCCTAATAAAAGTGAATACTTAAAGTTTATAAAAGAATCAGATGCATTGGGCACAGATATTTTTGAACTAGGCTATCCGCCTGCCTTTGCAAAATATGACGGCCCGCTGATAAGAAAGTCATACTTGAAAGTAAAATCTGCTTATAATAATTTTGAAAAACTTATATCTGATTCAAGGAGCATAACAAATAAAAAAATAATACTGCTAACGTATCTAGAAAGCATTCAAAATAACTTTGATGAGTTTCTTGATATGATAAAAGCTGTAGGTGCAGATGGAGTAATGTTTCCAGATTTGCTTATTGATTTTTCTGAAGAATATTATAAATATTTGAATAAAACTTTAGAAAAAGGACTTAAGCCTGTTATTTTTGTCTCTCCGTTCATACCTGACAAAATGATATCGCACGTTTCTAAGTTTTCCGTACCATTCCTTTATTATGGCATAAGACCAACTACCGGCATCGCTACTCCAGTTAATGTAAGCGCTCTTTTAAAGCGATTAAAGAACATCACAAACAACAAGATAGTTGTTGGTTTTGGCCTAAAAGGTTTAGAAGAAATAAAAGAAGTTTTGAGCGCTGGTGCTGACGGTGTTGCCATTGGATCGGCTTATGTAGAAGCTTTTGAAAATCTTGGGCTCAGAAGCGCTTTAGAAATTGTAAAAAAGGTGAGAGCGATCCTTGATGAGTTTTAATAAAATTTTAGAAAAACTTCTAAATAAAAAAGATCTAAGTTTTGAAGAATCTTTTGAAATAGCTTCAGCGATAATTAAAGGTGAACTTTCTGAAGCGCAGACTTCTGCGATACTGGTAGCGCTTAGAGCAAAAGGGGAGTCTTCGCATGAAATAGCAGGCTTTGCTCTTGCCATGAGGGATTCGTCGGTCAAGGTGGGACCATGGTATGATGCCGTTGATACCGCTGGAACAGGAGGAGACGGCTTTAGCACCTTTAATGCTAGCACTGCTTCTGCCATAATAATAAGCAATTCTACAAAAGTAGCAAAACATGGCAACAAAGGCGTAAGCAGCATGAGCGGCTCTGCAGAGTTTCTTGAAGCGCTAGGTTATAACATATTAGTAAGACCAGATGAAGCAGAGAATTTGATTCAAGATTTTCACTTTGTATTTCTATTTGCCCAATTTTATCATCCATCTTTGAAAAACGTTGCACAAATTAGAAAAGCTTTAGGTATACGGACAATATTTAATATTTTAGGCCCGCTTACAAACCCCGCAGGCGTTAAAAAACAGGTTATAGGCGTCTATTCGCGCGATCTTCTGCAACCTGTTTCTGAGGCTCTTCTTACTTTAGATGCCCAAAATGTTTACCTTGTGCATGGTTTTCCTGGAATTGATGAAGTTTCAGTATCAGGTTTTACGGAAGTAGTCAGAATTAAAAGAAAAAGTTACGAACAGTTTAGAATATCATTAGAAGATCTAAAGCTAAAAGAACCTATAAATATTGAAAAACTGAAAATAAAAGGGCCTGAAGATTCGGCAGCTAGATTTATCAGAGCTTTAAAAGGAAAAGATCCTGCATTAAAGATGTTCATAGTTGCAAATTCTGCTCTTGGACTTTTAGCTTCTGGAATAGTTTCTGAGCTTTCAGATGGAATTGAGCTGGCAGAGCGGCTTGTTGAAAAAGGCAATGAAACATTGAGGAGAGTTGTAGCATCACATGGTAATTTGCATAGGCTTGAGATTCTTGAGAGGATGAGCGTAGTTTGAAGGTTAAGTTTTGCGGAATCACAAACCTAAACGATGCTATTAAAGCTGATAGACTTGGCGCTGATATGCTAGGCTTCATACTAGAACCTGGGCAAGTTAGATACGTTACACCGCAGCTTTTATATGAAGCCAAAAGAATATTAAGAATCCCTATCGTAGCTGTTAAACTCGAACCCAGATTTGACGAGCTTATCGACTTAGCTGATTATATACAGGTACATAAGGTTTTAAAAAAAGAAGAACTTGAAAAGCTGCGTTCTTATTCATCGCGTTTTATACTTTACGTTCCAGCATCAAAAGATGGGTTATTTTACATGAAACTTTTAGATAATGTATCAAACGCAATTCCGCTTATAGATTCTTTGAAAAAAGGCGCGCCTGTAGATCTAGTTTATGCAAAGGAATTACTTAAGCTAAGACCTGATTCTGGACTTGGTGGCGGAATTACGCCTGATAATATTCATCTTTATGTAGCGCTTAATCCAGCGTGGATTGATGTATCAAGCGGAATAGAATCCCATATTGGAAAAAAGGATGAAGCAAAAATGAAAAAAATAATTGAGGTTGTTAAAAGTGATCATAACTGAAAAGAAGATTTCTCAAATGCCTGAGCCATTTAAGCTCTTTTCTTGTATAGAAAAGGAAAACGAAACAGCAGCACTTCTCGAAAGTTTAGGCAAGCCGGAGCATCTTACCAGGTATTCTATAATTGCATGGGAAGCAAAAGAGAGAATAAGCGGGAAAAATGGAAAGGTAGAGGGAACTTTTTCTAAAGATTTTTATGATCCAATAGAAGTTTTTAGCGAACTTATCTCTAGATCTGAAGAAGTCCAGTTTCCCGGAAGGTATAAAGGCGGCCCAATCGGCTACCTTAGCTATGATTCTGTAAGATATTGGGAAAAAGTAAAAGACGAAAAGCCTGAAGCAGAAGCATGGCCCGATTTTGAATTTTTTATACCTAAAAATATAATAATATATGATAATTACCAAGATAATGTTTACATCTATGGCGAAGAACCCAAAGCATCGTGTAGCGATTCCGGAGAGTTTAAGGCAAAGTTAGAATTAGAGTCCTTTAAAAAAGAAGATTTTGAATATTCTGTTAAAAAAGCGCACGAGAAAATAGTTGCAGGTTACGTATTCCAGGTAGTTATTTCTAGGTTTTATTTATATACATTTAGCGGAGATCCGCTAGCATTCTATAAAAGACTAAGAAACATAAATCCTTCCCCCTACATGTATTACCTTAAGTTTGGAGAAAGAAAACTGATCGGTGCTAGCCCTGAAACTCTTTTTAGCCTTCAGGATGGAGTTATTGAAATTTATCCTATAGCTGGATCAAGACCGCGTGGAAAAAATCCTGAGGACGATTTTAAACTAGAAAAAGATTTGGTACGTTCAGAAAAAGAAAGGGCTGAGCATCTTATGCTAGTAGATTTAGCAAGGAACGATGCAGGGAAAGTGTCTTATTATGGCTCTGTTAAGGTTCCTGACCTCATGTACGTAGAAAAATACAGTCATGTGCAACATATGGTAAGCAGAGTTATAGGCACTCTAAGAAAAAACATCTTTGCACCAGATGTTCTAAAAGCTACATTCCCGGCAGGAACTGTAAGCGGTGCGCCAAAACCTTACGCTATAAATTTAATAGAGGAAATTGAACCATATAAAAGAGGGCCTTATGCTGGTGCAGTAGGATATTTTTCATCTAATGGTGACTCAGAATTTGCTCTTGCGATAAGGAGCGCTTTTTTTAACAATCAAACAATGAGAATCCAAGCTGGTGCAGGCATAGTATATGATTCTGTACCTGAAGATGAGTACTGGGAGACCGAGTTCAAGATGAAAGCCTTAAGGCTTGCCGCAGGTGATACAAAATGAGCGATATAACCCTAATAATTGATAATTATGATAGCTTTGTTTATAACATAGCACAATATGTTGGAGAACTTGGAAGCGTCGCAATAGTAGTAAGAAATGATGAGATATCTGTTAAAGCAGTCGAAAGGATAAATCCAGATAGGATAATAATTTCTCCTGGTCCAGGAACCCCTGAAAAGAAGGAGGATGTTGGAATCGTTATTGATCTGATAAAACTCATTGGCAGAAGAATTCCGATGCTGGGAGTTTGCCTTGGACATCAGGCTATAGGAATATCATACGGCGCAAAGATGAGAACAGCAAAAAAGATCATGCACGGGAAAATCGGTAAAATAAGGCATTTTTCAAATTCGCCACTTTATCAGGGTATAACCCCTGAATTTACCGCGACAAGATACCATAGTCTGGTTCTTTATGATGTTAAAGATCCTCTAGAAGTTGATGCCATAAGTTTAGAAGACAACGAAATAATGGGCATACACCATAAAGAATACAAAATATTTGGCACACAGTTTCACCCTGAAAGCATAGGAACTTCTGTAGGAAAAAAAATACTTTATAACTTTTTTAACAAGGTGTAAAAATTGACGCGCGAGTTAACCGGCTGGCTTTATGAAGTAATTAAAGCTATTAAATCAAGGAAGACTATTATAAAGACAAGGGACCGACCTATTTATGATTTTAAAGAAAGCATAATTAAAAAGAAAAAAGAAGGATTTAACCCTATAATAGCTGAATTTAAAAAAAGCTCACCTTCAGGATTTAAGCAGGAGAGAAATCCAATAGAATATGCAAAATTCATGGAAAGTTCAGGTGTAGCTGGATTAAGTATTTTAACTGAACCTGTTTACTTTTCTGGTAGTTATGACGTTTTTGATGCGATAGCTAAGATAGTAAAAATACCTTTGCTTTTCAAAGATTTTGTAGTTACCGAGGATCAAATTCACACAGCTTACAGCATAGGTGCAGATGCAGTATTATTGATCGTTCGTATACTAAAAGAAAATGAACTTTGTAATCTTTATGAAGTTATAAAAGGCTATAAGATGACGCCTTTAGTAGAAATAGAAAACGAAAATGATCTAAAAATCGCCGCCTCTTATTGTGGAGTTGACACAATAGGTATAAACGCACGGGATCTTAATTCGTTGAATGTAAAAGTTGAAAAGGTTATTGAACTTATGAAACTTGCACCCGCAAGGTCTCTAAAAATAGCTGAAAGTGGTATAAATAAAAGATCCCAAATATTCCAACTCAGAAAAAACGGGGCTGACGCGTTTTTGATAGGTACTGCTTTGATGAAAGATCCATACAAAATAAAATTTTTTATATGATATTTAGCTCATAAAGTACAGTAATTGAACATAAGACTATAAAAAACGCAAAGTATCTAATGAATTCTTTAATACCCAATGCGTTTATCTCTTCATATTTGTTGAGTTTTCTGTTCTTGAAAGCGTTTATACTTAATGTCAATGATGGCTCGATTAAGGGTATAACAAAATATAAAGGAAGATAGATAAAGGCTAAAAAACTTATAAGAAAAATCACAAGCGGATATTTTGGGCTTATTTTCCTGAACGTTAACCTGCTCTCCACATAAAGCACTTGGGCCGTATTATACGAAAATAACAAGAATCCAATCAGCACTTTTGTCAAATTAAGCCCACTTAAAATTGAAGTAAAATAGTAATAAAGACTAGCAAGTATAGAAGACCCTAAAACTAGTGCTTGTGCTGATCTGCCTTTTCTTTTAATCGCATAGTAAAGATATATTGCTGCACATACCAAAGAAGGTAAAAAACCTAAAAGAACAATCATCCCATTTAATGCAATCGACACAAATATCGGAGCGACATCCAGCAAAAGTATCGCGATATAACTTATATTGAACGGCTTAACTGAATTTTCAAACAAAAAGTCGAAAGTTAACAAGAATAAGAGATATGAAATCAAGGCCAGCAAAAAACTAGGCCATTTAAAATTTAAACTAGAAAAAATGGCCAGCAAAAAAGAAAATGTTAGAATACCTGCAGAACTTTTTTCTTTTGGAAATCTAAAAATGCTATTATTTGGCATTTTTTTACTTATAAGTTAGTTATTTTATGCGTATTTTTAATTTTTTATCTAAAGCTGAAAGTTTCTTAAAAAAAGAGTTTTTTAGAAACTACTATAGTGCGCTTTAAAAAATATTTATGTTTAGTACTCTCCCAAAGCTATCCCTTCTCCCCTTATGTCTGCGTACGCTATCCTTTCTTTGTTTATAAACTGTATTCCGTGCCCTACACCTGTAGGGCCTGGATATTTTACCCTTTTCTCAACAAATTCTACGCCTTCTTCAGCAAATACTTCGTGCCCATCCCATAAAAACCTTGGAGCTTCTATGGCATCGCCTATGTTCATGCCTCTTTCGAGAATGTTAGTTACGATAAGAAAATGTTGTTGTGGCCTATAATGGGCTCCACTTATTCCAAAAGCAAAAGATATTCTTTCGTCTTTAGTAGCAATGATCGATGAAAGGGTATGCAACGGTCTTTTATGAGGCATCAAAGCATTGGGCCCGCTGAGCTTAAAGTCGCTCGCTCTATTGTTGAGTGTTATCATATAATCAGGGTGAGTTATTCTTGAACCAAATGAATGATATAAACTTTGTATGCCAGAAACTATGTTGCCTTGTTTATCAGAAATAACAAAATTTGTTGTATCGCCATCTTTCAGCTCTATATCTGAATTAGAAACGGATTCTCCCATAATCTTTTCGATAGGAACGCTCAGAAATTTCGGATCTCCAACATATTTGTCCCTTAAAGCATAAGCCCTTTTGTATATCTTTAATATTTCTTCTAACCCTTTTTTGTTAAAATTTACTTTCTTTTCTTTAAATGCATTCAGTATTAAGAGCGTTGTTATACCTTGGCTGTTTGGAGGCGATTCATATATAGTATAACCTTTATAATCGAGCTTTAAAGGTTCAGAAAACTCTGGTCTAAAGCTTTTAAAATCTTCTTCTTTTAGAACCCCACCAATTTCCTGAACGTATTCAGACAAACCGCTTGCTATTTCGCTATAAAAAAATTCAGGACCATTCTCGGCTATCCCTTTTATCGATTTTGCTAGACCTTTGAGCCTGATCCTTTCCCACATTTTTTTGTTGTAAAGGTTTTCTGTAATCCTGTCGTGATAGCCTGAGAGCATTTCTTTTATAGCCACTAGCATTTTGTTTGTAACAGGAACGCCTTTTTCTGCTATATCTGCTGGCGTTTTTAAAAGCTCTTTCCATTCAAGACTTCCGTACTTTTTCCACATTTCATAAACTCCATAAACCATTCCAGGAACTACCGGGGATAGTGGGCCATACCTAGGTATTTCAGAAAGTCCTCTTTCTCTTATAACTTTGCTAAGATCTTCTGGAGCCCAACCTGATCCGTTTATGAAATTTATTTCCCCTTCCATGTATATCATTGCCATAAAATCCCCACCAAGACCGTTCAACGCAGGTTGAGCAACAGCCAAGGCAAACGACATAGCTACTGACGCATCTATGGCGTTCCCTCCTTTATTTAAAACTTCAACAGCTGCAATAGTAGATAAGGAATGCTCGCTAGTAGCTAAACCTTTATCGCTTACAAAAACTGGCTTTAACATAAATTTTTTTGGCGCTGGTAGATAAAAAATTTTTCTTTCTTAAATACTCTCCACGGGTTAATATA
This sequence comes from Thaumarchaeota archaeon UBA160, assembly GCA_002506605.1. Taxonomy (GTDB): domain Archaea; phylum Thermoproteota; class Nitrososphaeria; order Conexivisphaerales; family UBA164; genus CAYFFZ01. The sequence continues at coordinate 8,150 of DAXX01000047.1, read as the reverse complement.
GCGGCTCAATTTTGTTGTAAATTTTGATTGGACAAATACTCTAATTTTATTAAAAGTTAATCATAAAAAGATTTAGCCATAAAATATTTTTAAATAAGTCTTTTTCTTTGCTTATAAAAATAACATGACAGTTACTTTTTAAGTAGCGTTGGCAAACTAAATATTATAGCAACTGCAATGTTTATAGCTAGGGCGATTATACCTATCCAGATTAAATACCCTCCCATGCGATAAAGGCTGGTTGTGAGCGGTCCGAATTTGTTTGCTATTTCTACAAGGTAGATTCCAGAAACTATTCCGGCTATTAGTCCCGTCATGAGCGCATATTTGTTAAGCTTTTTTGTGACAAGTCCCAAAAATACTGGAGGAAGAGTCTGAAGTATTATTATTCCGCCTAACAGCTGCAACTGTATCGCATAGGTCGCAGGAACAACAAAAACAAACCCTAATGCGGTGAACTTAAAAATAACAGAAGCCCATTTTGATATTCTAGTTTCAGTTTCTGGCTTTATCTGTGGTTTAATTGGCTTTATTATGTTTCTTGTTAACAAGTTTGCTTGCGCTATGGCCATTATTGCTGCAGGAACAAGACCTCCTATAAATATGCCAAGCAATACTATGCCCGCAAACCAATCGGGAAGCGTCGACACCGCAAGCGCCGGTATTGAATATATCCCCATAGAAGACAGCGGAAACTTGCTAAGCAAGCTCATAGCTGCTTTATCAGAGTATGCCAGTAGTCCAAGTAAAGCTAAGAGCGCGAGCCCTATACCGTAAATAGGAAGGAAAGCATCGCTTATTGCGAGCTGTTTCTTGCCAGAAGCACTAAGAGAACCGTTTATTGAATGAGGATAAAGGAAAAGGGCAAATGTGCTGCCTATCCATAGCGTTGTATATCCAGCTTCAAGCGCTGGTAACGGCTTTAGATAAGTTATTCCTGTAGAAAGCCACGCAATGTGTTTTGAGGCTAATGCTGAAGCAAAACTCTGGGCATCAGCAAAAGCTGATGAAAAGCCGCCAAACTTCAGAGGTATTATAATTATTAGAGAGATTACAGAAACGAAAATCAGGATATCTTTGAGAACTGCACCAAGGGTTGCCCCTCTTAGCCCGCTAGTAAACGTAAAAGCTGCCAGTATTACAAACGAGACTGTAAGTGCAATATCACTTACAAGCTTTACGTTGCTAGTAACGCCAAGAAGCATTATTCCCAAAACTGCTTGCATCCCTACTATCTGCAGAGCTATGTATGGTAGTTCTGCAATTATTCCCGTAATAGCTACAAGCCCGGCCAAGACTTTGCTGTTAAAGCGATCATCGACCATATCAGCTGCTGTTACGTAACCTTTCTCCCTTGACCACTGCCATAGTCTCGGCATAGTAACCATTGCGACCATGAACGTTGTTGCCACATATGGAACCGCATAGAAATAAAGAGCCCCAGAAGCAAACATTCCTGAAGGAACTGCTACAAAAGTATATGCTGTATAGACGTCAGCTCCTATAAGAAACCATGCAAGAAAAGCTCCAAGCTTTCTTCCCGCAAGAGCCCATTCATGTAGCTTGCTTAGGTCTCCCCTTCTCCACCTAGCACCGAAGAATCCAAGAAAAGTGAAAAATATAAAAAGAATTATGAAGCTGACCCATCCGAGTATACCTATCACTGCTTTTCACCCCTTGTAAATTAGGTACGCCGCAACTGCGTAGAGTATGGATGATATTACTAGCCATAAAGTCTGATACCAGTAGAAGAAAGTTATCCCGAAAAGTGTAGGCTGAACTTTATTATAAGTGCTCATCCATAAGTAAACTATCCACGGGATTATCATCAAAATGGTAGCAATTACTTTGGAGAAAACGCCGTTCTTTTTAGCGCTTTCTTGCATTATAAAATTTTATAATAATTAATTTATAAGGTTTTCGTTTTCAAAATATAGTTTTTCGTCATAAAATTTTATTTTAAAACAGCTTTATCATATTTATTCAAAAATATATTTTAAATTTGCAATAGTAAGACTAAAAATATTGAAGTTCGTGCATTAAAATTTAAACCATTAAATTAGTTAAGGATTTAAACCTAAATTAAACAAATAAGCGTGAGGGGCCGTCGTCTAGCCTGGTCTAGGATGCCAGCCTGGGGCGCTGGCGGTCGTGGGTTCAAATCCCACCGGCCCCAATTTTAAGATGTTAAATTTTTATCTTCCGGTTAAATAGATAACTCGTTGAGCAAAAGATCAATAAGCCTCTGGCAAGCGACAGCGATAGGGCTTGGAAACATAATAGGAGCTGGAATATTTGTGTTAGCAGGGTCTGTAATATACGAGGCAGGACCGGGTGCCATTGTATCTTTTTTGCTGACGGCTGTTCTTGCAGTAACAGTTGCACTAAATAGTGCTGAGCTTTCATCTAAGATAGTTTCGCATGGTGGACTTTACTCTTTTGCTAAGGAGACTATGGGCGAGGCGATGGGCTTTGTAGTTGGCTGGCTTAGGGCTATCTCTTATGCGATAGCAACTTCGGCTGTAGCACTTGGATTTTCATCTTATCTTTTAACAATGATTGGTATTACATCTATCGGCGCTGAAATTTTACTAGCCATAGTTCTGATGGTATTTGCTGTTCTTCTGAACTATATCGGAATAAGGGTCGTAGCTGAGATAGAAGAAGTGTTAGTAGCGTTAACAACAGGGGGGCTTGTCATGTTTATTATTCTTTCATTAATTTATGGAAGATGGATACCTTCAAGGTTCACGCCACTTGTTCCCTATGGGCCTTTTAGCATAATACAGTCTGCGTCGCTGGCCTTTTTTGCATATTCGGGTTTTAACACAGTAGCTACACTTACCCCTGAAATAGTTGACGGCAAGAGAAACGCGCCGAAAGCTATAATTCTTTCTCTTGGAATCAGCACAACGCTTTACCTTCTGGTTGTTGCAGGAATGCTAGCATTGATGCCATGGAAACTATATTCCGTAACCGCTGATCCACTTTTAACTGCTCTTAACTTTTCAAAAGCCCCAATGTTTGTAGACCAAATTATTGGAATAATTGCTGTTGTGGCCACAGTTACTGTCACGCTTTCACTTATCGTCGCAGGTTCAAGAACGCTTCTGCAAATGAGCGATGATGGGCTTTTGCCAAAAACCTTAGGAAAGGAGGACTCTCCTAAGAGAGCTGTTCTACTTATAGGCATAGTTGCAATACTTTCTGTGTTTCTCGGAAACATACAATATATAGCTCTTGCTTCAAATTTTGGGGTTATTTTTTCATATGCAATTACGGGGCTAGCTGTTTACGTTGTAAGAAAAAGGAAGATTGAAGGACCTTTTAATTCACCTTTTTTTCCTTGTGTACAGATAATTTCAATTTTGCTTTCTATTCTTGTCATGCTGGCGCTAGGGGTGCAAGCGCTTTATATCGGTTCTGTAACGATAATTGCAGGGATCTTCATATATGTCTTAGAAAAAGAAGAAATGACTCGTTTGAACAGATAAAGCCCTGTGAACTACCCCGACCTACCCGGTGGATCAAAATTTTTTAGTGTAGGATAATAGTAGTTTAGTGTTATGTAAGCAATCAATGCCATCCTGTATTTTAATAGCGGTAACAGGTTCCTAATATTTTTTAATCTTTATGCATATTAATGAATGTACGTGCAAGGGACAGCAAATCGATAAAGAGGGTCATAGTCCTTTCTCGATCATGAATTCATACGTAGAGGGCACA
>DAXX01000047.1:0-4418 GCA_002506605.1 Thaumarchaeota archaeon UBA160 | reverse complement strand
GTAAGGAACAGCATAAAGCTACAACAGCCTGATAAAGTGTTAGAATGTAATGAGGAGGTCATAAAAACAATGAAAGAGGTATGTGTGTTCAAAAAACCTGTAATGGTTGTGATGGACTGACACGACATAATGTACTGCATAGATCCAAAAGCTGGAGAGGTTGCCAAAGTGGCAAATCTATCATAAAAANNAAAGTTTTGATCTACTGACACAGAAGGAGACTTCCGCCTCCTTAACCCCCTTAAAGTTAAAACTCTTTCTTAAAACATTAAAGTTGAAAGATTTTAGCACTCCCCTTTCATACTTTTTGGTATTGTTACGCCTTTTTGCTTAAGATATGTTCCTTTATAGCTGTATTTTCCTTCCGTTCTCACAAGTATAACATGAAGGAACCTCATCCCAGGCCTCAGAACTATATAATTCCCGCTCGTGTTTATGATTTCTATCGTTATGTTGCCTTCAAAACCGACATCTATAATAGTGGGGCTCATTGATAAACCATACCTTGCTAGAGTTGACCTGAGGTTACAGAAACCTACTAAGGTGTCAGGCAACTTTATCTTCTCAAGCGTTGTCAGCAGGACAAAGCTGTTGGGTGGAATTGGAATTCTCGAATCTTTAGCCTCTACTATCTTAAAAAGACCTGAAGAATTCTCTATTTCACATGGGTCAACTATTTGGTTCGAAAAAGCGTACTGCGCATATTCATAACCAACTCTTAGATCTATGCCGTTTTCTCTGATTATACTCTCATCGAACGGCTCTATTAAGAGCTCCTTTTTTCTAACGCTATCTAAAATTATATCATGCGTTAAGACGCTCATGCAAACTTTTTATCGATCAATATTATTTATTTTTTTAATGCCAGATTTACATCATTCTTTATATTCTCAAAAAAAGGATCAACATATATGAGTTGGAAGATAAGCGGTGAGGCCAAGCTTCTTATATACTCTTCTTTTATAATTGGCTTAACACAGGGTTTTATGTGGGTTGACTTCCCTGTCTACCTAGACCAGATAGGATACAGCCCTTTTCAGATAGGCGTTATACTAACTTTTAATACGTTTATAGGCGCTATGCTTATGCTTCCCATAGGGTCTCTTTCTGATAAATATGGAAGAAAGAATTTTATAATTCTTGCTAGATTTGTTTCGTCCGTTGCTTTTATTTTGCTGACAATCTTTACAGGGTTTTTTGAAATTTTACTTGCAGTATCTTTGATGGGTATAGCTTTTGCCAACTCAGGATCGAGCTATATGGCTCTTTTGACAGAAAAAAGCGAAGAAGTTACGAGAAACTCTGTTTTTGCATTTTCAAGTTTTATAAATGGTATCGCTTCTTCAGCTGGCATGTTGTTGGGTGCTGTACCACCTTATCTATCAAAATATTTTCAGCTTTCCGTGGTTGGGTCATACAGAGTTCTTTATATAATAGCGTTTGTGGGTTCTCTTGTCTCAATTTTACCTATTTTAAAAATAAAAGAAAGCTACAAAGGACATTCGGGGAATATTTCACTATTCCCTAAGGCTTCAAGAAAGATAGTTATAAGGTTATCAGTTCTAGGAATGATAGGGCTTGGTGCCGGAGTTCTTGTCAGAATCTTCCCTTTATGGTTTTACCTTCGGTATGCTACAAACGTTAACGTCTTAGGACCACTTTTTTCTATGACGCAGTTTTTAACGGCCATTGCAAGCCTTATAACGCCTTCTATGGCAAACGCAATGGGTGAAATTAAGACTATAGTGTATACTGAAGCCACTTCTGTCGCTATATTAATAGCAATGCCCTTTATGCCTCTGTACTACCTTGCAGGGGTTCTTTATGTTCTCAGAAGCCTTCTGATGAACATGTCTGCGCCAATTCAAAACAGCTTTATAATGGGCCTCATACCAGAAAACGAAAGGGCGCTCGCTTCCTCAATAATAAACTTCTTTGATTCTTTGCCTAGGTCTTTCGGTCCTTTTATAAGTGGGCTGTTCATACAGCTGGGTTACCTTAATTTACCTTTCTTTTTTACAGCCATATTGTACAGCTTTTCTATAGCGGGATTTTATTTTTTACTTAAAAACCAAAAATAATGTTAAAAAATAAACAAGCTCATTGTTAATAAATAATTTATTTACTGAGCCTTTACATCCTTTCCCCTTTTTTGCTCTTTGCTTTTTTACACGGCACAAAGCTATAATATTTTAATGGGTATAAATTTTTGCTTATTTTTTAAAAAAGGTTTTTATTATATCACTTTTAAGAAAAATTGCACATTTTTTACTAAATTAAAACAAATTATATGAATTAAAAAATAATCTTATGAATAAACTCTCCATGTATATCCACATTTTGTGCATCTGTAAAATTGTGTTGGAGGCTCATCCGCTGACCTAGTCTGTACCATCCACCAATATGCTTTGTTGTTCCCGCATTTTGGGCACGTAACATTAACGGTAGGCAAAGCTGAAAGGTCGGTATTTTCATCTATTATTTTTAACGATTCTTCTTCTGTTGAAACTTTTTCTTCTAGAACCTTTTCCTTTTTGTACTTTTCTGTATAACCGCAAGTCGGGCAAATGTATATTAGCTCTACGTGCTGACCTTTCTTTTCGCTTTTTAGCTTCATTAAAGTTCCATCTTTAGGACAAAATTTTGGCATTACGGTCTAGTTAAAGCGTTTTCTAGCTCTTCTTTTAAGCTTTTTGTCATATTCTTAGCTTTCTCTATACCTTCTTTCAGTACTTGTTTAGGATCTGAACCATCTGTTAATATGAATAGGTAAACTTCTTTGGTAAGAATATGACCCCTTTTAACTGATATATTTTTAACCCTTCTATCGTCTATAAGATTTGTCTGAATTATTTTTAATAAAGAAAAATCTGCGTCCTTAAAAACTAACTCTAATGAATTATCTGACCTTGATACTACTGATATCTCCAATTTCGTTCAAAATAAAACTAAAAAATATGCTTATAAACTTAATGTAATAAACAAAAAAATACTTTTAATCTACGTATCCTTGCGCGTTTATTTTAAGGTGCATTATGTACCTGAGCGCTATCCACGACCCTATGAGCACCATTATCATGAACAGGAAGCTAGAGACGGCCATCTGTATGTTGCCGCTAAGAATATGCCCTGATGCGCAGCCGTTAGCCATTCTTGCCCCGAAAAGAACCATGAATGTGCCAATGAAAGAGCCCACTGCTCTTTTTGCTTCTGACGGCCCAAAGTTGTGCTGCCAGGCAAAAGGCACCTGTTTCTTGTATCCCATAAACCTCTTGCTGATTACGAGTGAAGACACAAGCCCTCCAAGGAAAGTTCCAAGATCTGAGAATGGTTCCCAGCCTATTTCGCTGAACGGGTTATTCACCGGAACCCCATTTACAATGTGCATGCCACCAAAGAGCTGAAAATATGGGTTAGATGCTGCCCATTTTGCATTTACTAAGTATGATATTTGAGCTCCAATCCATGAATATGTCGTAGATTCTCCGAATATCTGCCTGAGTATGATAACTGCAACAGCTGTTATTGTGAACTCTATCCCGAGCAGAATTATCGATCTTGCGTTTTCTATGCTGCTTTCGTTTATGAGTCTTGTTATATAGGGCCTTGCGTTTGGGTACTTGGTACCCTCTTCGTCGATAACTTGGTCAAACCTTACTGTTTCTTTGCTTGCGCCTGCAATGTGATAACCGCAAGACTGTTTAATAGGCTGTTTGGGGTATCTGGGTAGGAACAAGAATAGGGACAGAAGAATTATTCCGAACACTATACTTACCGCAAAAATCTCTGGCCTTGTCGTAAGTCCCAAAAGAGAAGCCCATGTGACTGGGCCAAAGTTAAATGTATTCCACAGAATTCCTCTGACGTTTCCGAAAATTACTGACCATGTGAAAGCGCCAAGGAGGCCGCCTGCAACTGCATATATAGCATCCCTTCTGCCCTGTCCAAGCGCTATCCAGACAGTTCCTGGAAAGTATCCTGCAATACCAACGCCAAGCCCAAATATCAAGCCACCAAGAACTATGCCGAAAACGAACAGATCTTTTATGCCAAAGTTAGGGTGTGGAACGAACAGATTCAGACCATAAAGCAGTATAGCCCCGAGACCTATTGCAAATCCAAAGCATACCATTAGAAATCTATCTTGGAATGCCATTACTCTGAATAGTGTATCTGGATCTGAAAAGTTCCAGAGTTCTAAAGGTATAGCAAGAAGCATACCTGCTACAATGCCTAAGAGTAAGGGAGCCTTATAGACATGCAAAACCACCTGCTGATATATACCATAAAACATCATGATCAAACTCACTACAAATAGTATAGAACTTGAAATCCAGAACACTTCTTTCCCTTTTTTGTCATTTTCTTGCATTAAGGTCAATATATAGATTGATAATCTTCTTTATAATTGTTTCGCA
>DAXX01000035.1:6335-6508 GCA_002506605.1 Thaumarchaeota archaeon UBA160 | reverse complement strand
ATGAGCTTCTAGCATCGTTGAGTCTGTAAATGGGCTGTGCCCTTGTCAGCCTAGACAGCCTTTCGCGATTTATAAAAACAGCTTCCTTTGCTTGCCTTCCTTCACCTTTAAGTTTAGCTTTCGAGCTGTAAATTGAACAGCTACCAGATATCCTTCTCCCTTCCAGACTGGGC
>DAXX01000035.1:2208-6144 GCA_002506605.1 Thaumarchaeota archaeon UBA160 | reverse complement strand
TTAATAAAAACGACAGATCATCGTTTCATGCAATTAATATTTAGAAATTCCCTATAATTCTTTGATTTGTTTTTTGCCACAAATAATGTTACACTAACTTAGCTAAATGTATCAATTGTTTGCTAAATAATTAATAATAATCATGGAAGAATTAAGAGCAACAAAATTTATTTAATTTTTTAATTTAACAAACCCATAAGGGTTTGGATATAAAAATTGCAATTAAACATTTCGTTTTTATTTAACAAAATACTGCACATCAAATTTATGAAAATTTATTTTGTTTTGCAAATAAATTTACAATTTAGATCATCTTGTAAAATTTCGAAATTTAATTTTCTCCATTTAAAGTTAAATAATAACTAAGAACTAAACATTTGCATGAACGAACCAAAAATTTTGCGATCTGAGATTATATATAAAGGTAAGGTGTTCACAGTTTATAGAGAAATGTTTGAAACCGAAAAAGGCAATACAACAATTGAAGTCGTAAGGCACAAAGGGGCAGTGGCTGTACTACCAATTCTTCCTGACGGCAGCATAGCACTAGAGAAACAGTATAGATATTCAATTAAGGATTTTATATATGAAGTTCCTGCTGGAACTCTTGAAGATAATGAAGATCCTGAAAATTGTGCAAGAAGAGAACTAACCGAAGAGACAGGATATGTGGCTGAGAATCTTACATATTTGACAAAAATACTTATGAGCCCAGGTTACGTTGACGAACAAATATACCTTTATGTGGCTAATGTTAAACCAGAAAAAGGCGCTACAAATTTAGACAAAGACGAAATAATCCAAACAATTATAGTAAAACCAGAAGATGCTTTTAATATGATAAAAGAAAGAAAAATAATCGACAGCAAAACAATTAATTTAATTTTATTAGCTAAGTTTTTAGGTTATATTTAGAGCTCTATTTCTAATTTTTCTGGAGGTTTCAAAGGATACGTCTTTTTAAGCATTTCTTCAGGCACAGGTCTTGTTCCAAAGAGGTCTTTTGCTTTTAGCTTTGGTTTGACAACACTTTCCCACATATCTTTTGTAATGTAATAAACTCTGCTACCTCCTAATTCGTGCTGATATTGAGGCCACGGTTTTGTCTGATGGACATATCTGAAACCCATTCTGAACCCAAATGGACTTTCAAATGTTGCCCACCACTCATTAACTCCTACAAAGTCGAACGCGTGTTCTATCTTTGAAGCATAAGCCATTATGCCTAGGTTTGATTTCCTCCTGAAAGTCATCGTGTGTAAGCTTATTGCAACGTTTTCGTCCCAGAACCTGTGATTTACAAGCGCTAGAAGCTCACCGTTTTCAGATGTAACTACAAGCACATAAGAATCCTTTATTCTATTTTGCGTCCATGCAAGTATTTCTGAGTATGTTCTTACACCAACTAAGTGGTAGAAGTCTTTGTCATATTTGTGATCTATAAGTTGCTTAAGAGTTTGCAGTATGACTTCTGCTTCTTCCTTTTTAGCTTCCCTTACAATTACTGTTTCTCCTTCTTTTGTTTTCCAAAGCTTGGGTACGTAAGGGACTTGAAACCTTGGATTTGGCGGAGCACTTAGATAATCTTCTATATCCTCGATAGAGAATCTTAGGTCAGTTACAGATATTGGAACTTTTGGCTGTCCCATGCTCAAGATATTTTTTTGTATCTATTTAAGCTTAAATTGATAATTTTTCTATAAATTTTTAAAAAAAGATTTTTATCATATGCTTGGATCACTAAATACTGTAGTGAGCGAGAAGATTGAGATAAGCGTGGGAATCGATGACACCGATTCGCCGAAAGGCATGTGTACCACTTATGTTATGTACAGGCTCATTGAAAAGGCAAACACTGAAGGTTTTAAACTGGTTGGAATGCCTAGGCTTGTTAGACTTAATCCGGCTTGTCCATTTAAAACGCGTGGCAACGCGGCACTTGGAGCAGATTTTATACTGGATTATGATAAAATAAATAAATTTAAAGAAATTCTTGTAGATTTAATTTTTGATCTTGCAGAAATAAATGAAAAGAAAACCAATCCGGCTTTTGTTATAATTAATAAAAACGATATTGACACAAATTTGGTTGAATTTTCAAGGATCGCAGTAAAACGAATCGTCAACCTAAATGAGGCTTTAAATCTTTTGAAATCTAAAGCCATATTTGCATTTGGATATAACGGCCCCAGAGGATTAATAGGAGCCCTTTCAGCTGCTGCTTATGACTTCCCTTCTGGCTTTACATACGAGCTCATAGCTTATAGAATAAAAGAGATGAGAGGGAAAAAAAGGCTAGTAGATGAAATGTCGGTGTATGAGGCTGATATTAAAACTAAAGGTTGTACTTTTGATAACGTTGATCAGGAAAATAAGGAGATAAAAATAACTCCACATACGCCATGTCCTGTATTATTAGGTATTAGAGGCCTAGACCCAGAGTGCGTCAAAAAGGCTTTTAGCATTATAAAAATTAATGAGCCAATTGAAGGTTATATTATATACAAAACAAACCAAGCTACTGACGATCACATAATTGAAGTAAATAGCATAAAAGAAATAGAGCCTCTTACCAGCGTGAGCATAAAAGGCAAAGTCGCAAGCATGCCTGCTTTAATAAAGGGTGGGCACGTCTTTGTTGAAATAACTGATGGTACAGACAAAATAAGAATTGCAGCTTACGAACCCACTAAAAACTTTAGGAAAGTTTTGATAAATTTAAGACCAGGGGATTTTATTCAAGTTTGGGGCTCATACAAACCAAAGGATAACGAGCCTCCTACTATAAACTTAGAAAAAATTAGAATCATAAGTATAGCACCTTATGTAAAGTTGCTTAATCCTTTATGTCCCATATGCGGGACTCGTATGAAGTCTGAAGGTAAAGGTAAGGGTTATCAGTGCCCAAAATGCAAATATAAAACTAATAGTGCTGAAAAGGTTCAAGAACTAGAAAAAAGAAATTTAGTGCCTGGATTTTATGATGTTCCAGCAAGGGCAAGAAGACATTTAAGTAAGCCTTCTTTTTTAGAGGTGTTAAAAGATGAGAGGCAAAGTTAGAAGGCTGATAGTAAACATAAACGTACATGCTACGGAAATGGACAATGCTTTTGAAAATGTGCTAACAGAAAAATTTGGAAAAGGAGAAATAAAAGTTGAATCCCTTAAGGGACATTACGGTGATGAAATAAAAAGAATAACATTTACATTTAATAAAGGCGACGCTGAAGATGCTGCTAAAAAGCTTTTAAAAGAACTTAAAGCTTTTGAAAGCGGCCTCATATTAAACGAAATTTTAAAAGGAGTTGATAGGAATTCGCTTTACATAAGGCTTGATAAGCAAAAATTTGTCCAAGGTAGTTTAGAAATTGATGGGGACAATGAAATTAAAGTAATAATAAATTTCTATTCAGAGAAAGATGTGAAAGAGTTTCTAACCGAACAGAGCAGCTAATCCCTCTAAAGCTTCTCCGCCTTTCTTTTCTTCTTCCTCTTTCTTTTCTTCTTTCGGCTGAGCTGGTTGTTGCGCTTGTGCTTGTTGAGTTGCTGCAGCCTGAGAGACGGGGGCAGCTACAGCGCTCTTTAAAACTTCATCTATGTTAACTTGCTTAAGTGCGGCAACCAAAGCTTTTATTTTTATTTCATCTACAGGCACTCCAACAGATTCTGAAAGTTTCTTAAGGTTCTCTTCATTAATTTCTTTTCCCGCACTATGTAAAAATAACGCTGCATATACGTAATCCATTTTTATCGACCAATTCATCTTAACTTTAACCATTTATAACTTTATCGCTCATATTGTTGTGTTGAATAATTCAAAAGCTTGTTATCAAAGATAGCTAAAAAATAATCAGTACGTTTTAGTATTTAGTCATATAATTTATAAAATTATATGATTTTAATATCTTAAAAAACGTTTTTAATAACTATTCAACA
>DAXX01000035.1:1884-2037 GCA_002506605.1 Thaumarchaeota archaeon UBA160 | reverse complement strand
TCATGATAAACGTGATAGCTATATGGCTTTGATGGTGCTATATGATGGACAGACTTGAGTTCCCTCCGCGCGTTGATAACTTTAATAGATATGTTAATATTAACATAATTGGTCACAATTGTACTAAGAAGTTTTGAATTTCCTTACGTAGCA
>DAXX01000035.1:1146-1716 GCA_002506605.1 Thaumarchaeota archaeon UBA160 | reverse complement strand
CATGATAGATGATGTGGACCTTAGAATACTGGGTATTCTTTGTAAAAATGCAAAGATATCTGTAAGGGACATCGCTAAAGCTGTAGGAGTTTCGATAGGTACAGTGCATAATAAGATTAAGAAGCTAGAAAAAGAAGGCTATATAAGATCTTATAATGCAAATGTTGATTGGAGTAAATTAGGGTATAACATAACAGCAATAATAGAGCTGGTGGTTAGCGGGGGAAAGCTTGTGGAAATAGAAAAAAAAGTTTCAGAATTTCCAAACGTGATATCAGTATATGACGTTACGGGAGAAAGCGATGTAATAGTACTTGCAAAATTCAGAAGCCATGAAGAGTTAAGTGCATTTACAAAGACTTTGTTATCGATCCAGAACGTTGATCGTACGAATACNNATTCTTAAGGAGTTTGACTGTATTTTAAGTTGAAGTCTTATCTAGGCCTTCTATACCACTTTATTTCTATCCCTAGAAGTTTTGAAAAAAGCGCTCCTAATGTGCTTATTGTCATCAATATAAAGTATAAATAGCCAAGCATTGAATATTTTACTTTAAGCGAATCTATTTC
>DAXX01000035.1:0-1092 GCA_002506605.1 Thaumarchaeota archaeon UBA160 | reverse complement strand
ATGAGGTAGAGACTTTTTAGAAGGCTAAAACCTATAGAGACAAGCATACTAAGCGCGCCAAACAATGGCATAGCTAAGTACATTTCCATGTGGAAAATACTTCTTTCTTTTGGTAACTGCAAATATGATTGTAAAGTATCAATATATCCCTTGTACCACCTTAATCTTTGTTTGAAAAAATCTGTTATAGTTGCTGGAGGTTCAACATAAACAACTCCTTCAAATGAAGCTATATTAATTCTAGCCATTACAAGCCTAGCCCACAAATTAATGTCTTCTGTAAGGCTCTTTTTAAATCCGCCTATGTTTTGAAGTATTTTTTTCTCTATAGCTAAACTATAACCTATTGTAGGAGCAGGCAAACCCAATCTTTCACTCCCTCTTATTATAAAATTTGTTAGATCGCTTTCTAAGTTAACCATAAAGGCAAACCAATTTCTCCTTCGTCTTTTAACGCCTGTAAGTCCTACGAGGACTTTGTTACCTTTAAGATATTTATATGCTGCTTTTTTCAAATAATTTTTTTCTATATACGTATCTGCATCTACAAAAACGAGAAAATCTGAAGAAGCAACTTTAGCTCCAAAGTTGAGAGCTCCTGCTTTTCCTTCAGGGTTAGAATCAAGCTTATATACTTTAATAAGTCCTGGATACAGCATTTCATAATTTTTTGCGACCTCATACGTATTATCTTCCGAGCCATCTTCAATTATCAATATTTCCATTTTATTTTTTGGATAATCGTTTTTTAATACTGACTCTAAAGAATATCGAATGCTTTTTTCTTCGTTTTTTGCAGGTATTATAACAGAAATCCTTGGCAAATCAGACGTTAAAATGTTTAAAGAGCGCCTTTGACATTTTANNATGTAAATACGCGCCATTAGCTATCACTACGCTCCAATAAAGGAAGAAAATCAACAACACCGATTCTGCTAATGCATAAAACAAAAATCCTAAACCCACAACAAACCTTTGTAAAAGCTTAAATAAAAAGTTATTTTTGACTATCACTGTCAAGATAAATATTAATAAGATCACCTCTTAATGAGGGTATTCTGTTTATATCCTTATAGAACATGAACCGTTTAT
>DAXX01000004.1 GCA_002506605.1 Thaumarchaeota archaeon UBA160 | reverse complement strand
TTATCCACATGTATTTTCACATGCGGCCATCCTAATGGGCATCTACGATCTTCAATCAGCGGAAAAAGGACAAAATGTTTAATAGACATTTTGTGCTTCTTATTTTATGAAATTTTTAGGAATATCTGGCAGTTCAAAGTTAGATTCGCTAAACACCCTGCTTCTTTATAACGCTTTTGAGCTTTTAAATAAAGAACACAACTGGGAAGTTGTTTCTACGGCAAACATACCGCTTTTCGAACAATCAAACGAAGAAACGGATGAGGTAAAAAAGCTGAAAGATAAGGTTAAGGAAGCTGATATAGTAGTTATATCAACGCCAGAACATAATCACAGCTATTCGGCTTCTATAAAAAACGCCATTGACTGGCTCTCCGTACCTTTAGACAGAAATCCCTTTCGCTGGAAAGTGGTGGCAACAATGTCAGCAACGACAGGTTCTTTAGGCGGGCCGCGAGCTCAAGAACATCTGTGGATAGTCCTGAAATCCCTCGGCGCTGTTCTTGTTCCAGGACCAGAAGTATTTGTGGTAAATGCGGATAAAAAATTTTTAAACGGCAAACTGACCGATGAAAATTCAAAAAGGTACATATCAGAACTCTTGAACAACGCCATTATTTTAGCTAAAGCTCTTAAGTACGCTCTTGTAGAAAATATGAAATAGCTATATAATTTCAGTGTCGTTTTATGCTAAACGCTTATAAAAGATCTAATGCGTTTTAAAATTTTATATTGTCTTAGATGTGAAGCTTTCAAGCAAAATTTTAAAAATTTGGCAATAAATTTTGTATACATTGAAGGTGAAAATAACAACATGATTAGATTTTATTCTCATATTGTCCTGTGTTATAATGTTTTTGCTTCGCTTAAACTTGTCATTATAAAAAAATTAGATTGCAAAAGCTTGACAAAGCCTGCATGATGCATTGAACAAAAACATAAAGTTCATACTGTTGTTGCTTTCTTTAGCGTTTTTATCCCAGTTGCCGCTTTCTTTAATAAGGTTTTATGCTCCAATATATGCTGTAAAGGCTGGAGCCTCGGGTTTGGTTCTTGGGTTAATGGGATTTTCATACGGCTCTGTTTATATATTTTCAGCCTATATCTTAGGCAAAAAATCAGAAAAAATTGGTTATGCACGTATGCTTGGACTTGGCTTAATCTTTTATGCCTTGATAGTGCTGTTATACGTTTACATCAAGCTCCCGCCCGCATTCATTTTAATAAGAGCGCTTGAAGCTCTTGCCATGGGATTCGTATGGCCTTCATTGGAGGCTATAACAAAGTTTTTTGAAAACAGAAAGGCCTCAACGGCAATTTACACAATAGGTTGGTCCATAGCGGCATCTGTAGCGCCGTTTTTAGGTTCTTTTTTTGCGTTCATTTTTGTTTTGCCTTTTTTCATGGCATCAGCAATATCTATGATGGCAGGTTTTTTAGCGTTCGGATTTAAAGGAGTTAAATATGAAGAAAAAGAAATTCCTTATAAAATAGATTTGGGTAAAGATATATTTATCCCAATTTTTCTGTACGGTTTTTCTGTATCAATTATTTATGCATTTTATTCTGCGTTTGCAACTATAGAATTTGGGATAAAAGGGTCAGGCATGATAATGTCAATTTCAAGCATATTTATCATAATAGCTTTCGTCACAGCACCTTTTCTTAAGAAAGACCCGAAATTTGAAATAGGTCTTGGAATGGGTCTTCAATCTCTGTACATAATATTGTTTGTTTCAAAGAATTTTTTGCTGCAAACTCTGTCTCTTTCTTTAATATCTTATGGATCAGGGATTTTATATTTTTATGTTCTGTATAAAATTATGCTAACCGAGAGCAAAGGGCTGGGTTTTAGAACTGGGCTGTTCGAATCAAGCATAGGAGCCGGTTACACCTTAGGCCCTCTAGTAGGCGGTTTTGTTTCAATTTATGGGCTGGGCTACGTCTGGCTTGTGGGTTTCATATCAGCTATCGCTTTTTTAACGCTTTGGATTTTAATAAATTTCCATTTTTAGCTCATTGAGCTGTAGATCAAGACTTTTTGCAGAATGGCAGTTTATTTTCACGCAAGCGCTAACATTGTGGGCTTAGATACATAGTGTGCTGCGGAAATTCAAAGGCTAAAGGCTTAAAGCAAACAACTGAAGATATCAGCTCACTGCAACTCTCGTCGATCGCAAGTTCGCGATTGCTGTTGCCCCTGCAGCTATACACGAAAGCATATTTTAGCAATTTAAGAGACTATTTGAGAAGCTACATGAGCAAGGATAAAGATAAGCTTCTGCTTCTTGTTGCAAGCTATTACAGTGTAGTTGTTAGCCTGACATTTTTGCCATAATAAATCATTTATAATCACTTGCATTGAAGAGCTTTAAATAGAATATAAAATTTATTATCTGGGCACGTAAACTCTTTTGTGTGGCTGTAATATTAAGCGATACTTTAACCAGAGGCAAGATAGAATTAGATCTAAAAACAAACCAAGAGGTTAAAATATATGTTTGTGGCGTTACTGTTTACGATTATAGCCACGTTGGGCATGCTCGCGTATTTATCGTTTTTGATGTGCTGAGAAGACTATTGATTAAAGAAGGATTTAAGGTAAAGTACGTTCAAAATTTTACTGATATAGATGATAAGATTATCAATAAGGCAAAAGAATTGGGGGTCAGTTACAAGGAGGTCTCTGAAAAATTTATCAAAGCCTATTTAGAGGATTCTGATGCCTTAAATCTGCTCAGGGCAGATCTGTATCCCCGCGCAACAGAACATATAGATGAAATGGTTGAATTTATAAAAGGATTAATAGCTAAGGGACACGCTTACATATCTAGCGATGGCATTTATTATGATGTTGAGTCTTTTAAGGAGTACGGTAAGCTATCAAAAATTAGAAAAGAAGAGCTCATAGCTGGAGCGAGAATAGAAACAAACGAAAACAAGAAAAATCCATTAGACTTTGCTCTTTGGAAGTTTTATGATCAGGAGCCTTACTTTCAAACTATTTATGGTAAAGGAAGGCCAGGATGGCATATAGAATGTTCTGCTATGATACGCAAAAATTTAGGGGAAACGATAGATATACATGGGGGCGGTGAAGACCTCATATTCCCTCATCATGAGAACGAAATAGCACAAAGCGAAGGGTTGAACGGAAAACCGCTCGCTAAGATCTGGATGCACGTCGGCTTAGTAAAATTTGGCAAAGATAAAATGAGCAAGAGCCTTCATAACGTTGTCTACATAAAAGACTTTTTAAAAAGTTATGGGCCAAACACGCTCAGAGTTTTTGTATTAAGCTCCCATTATAGAGACCAACTAGAATTCAATGAACAAAAAATTAAAGAAGCTGTTGAAAGCTGGAAAGCAATAGAAGACGCCGCATACAGCTTGTTGCAACCATTTAATGTGACATATGACGATGAGGTGTCTGATATACTGCAGGAAATAGATCTAGCTATCAAGGACCTGAAAAATGACCTAAATACCCCAGCCGCTCTGAACCGTATGTTGAGGGCTTCAAAAAAGATAAACCAAATGTGGACAGCCCTAAAACTCTCTAAAAAAATGTCAGAAAAGCTAGAGCCGTTTCAAGAATTATTCGACATTTTTGGTTTTAAGTTAAAAGAAATATCGCCCAGCGAAAAAGAAACTGTTGAAAAGCTGATAATGCAAAGAAACAAATTAAGACAAGAAAAGAATTTTAAGGAGGCGGATGAAATAAGAAGAAAGCTGCTTAGCTTGAACATAAAACTCATTGACACGCCTTTGGGAACGTTCTGGAGAAAAGTAGAAGTTTTATGATTTCTTAATTTTTTTAAAATATCAAATGAAAGTTAATACCCGCATAAAAAAGATTTTGACATGACCCTTTATAAATTATTAAGGATTAAAATTTATTGAAAAATGGATCTTAAACAAAAAGCTTGGCAGCTCCTCATACAAGCTTTGCTTAAATATGGAGGAGAAACGGTCAAAAATGCTGTTTTGTGGCATTTAGAGCATGTTTATAAAATTAATGAAATAAATTATTTGAACAACCCAGAGAGGCTAATTGAAGCGCTATATTCTATTTATGGAAGAGCCTTTATGATGATTGAAAGAGACTGGTGCTATGAACTAAAGGGAAATGGGCTCAGCTGCGAAAATGACGTTGCAAACGCGCTGAAAGCCTTAAAAGTTTGCGATCATAACAGGTAATGCAAATAACAAAATGGTAAAAAGGATACGCTTATATTTTCTTAATTGAATGTATTGGCGTGATATATAATGAAAGTGCTTGTATGCGACCCTATTGATGAAATAGGATTAAAGATGCTCAAAGATAGCGGTTTTGAAGTTGACTACAAGCCTAACATAACAGCTCAAGAGCTTAAAGATGTCGTGCCTGAATATGATGCTCTTTTAGTCAGAAGCAGAACAAAAGTAACTAAGGAGATAATTGAAGCCGGAAAAAGGCTCAAGGCAATCGGCAGGGCTGGCGTAGGTCTTGACAATATAGATCTGGATGCCGCAAAAGCCAAAGGTATCAAGGTTGTAAACGCTCCCGAATCATTGACTCAGTCAGTAATTGAGCTTGTGACTGGCTTCATGATAGCGTTGAGCAGGTATATGTGCAAGGCAGATAAAACAATGAAAGAAGGTAAATGGCTAAAGACAGAATTTTTAGGCCATGAGCTAAGTGGCAAAACTCTGGGGATAGTTGGCTTTGGCAGGATCGGCAGAGGTGTAGCAAAAGTAGCTCACACTTTAGGAATGAAGATATTGGTGTACGATGTGGTTCAGATCGATGAAAAAACTCTTGCAGAATATGAAGCAAAACAAGTTAGCTTAGATGAAGTTTTAAAAAATTCTGACTTTGTTACGCTTCATGTGCCTGGCGGTCCACAAACTTATCATCTTATCGACATTTCAAAACTTAAGTTAATGAAGCCAAACGCTTTCATAATAAACACTTCTAGAGGTAACGTTATAAAAGAGGACGATCTAGTGTATGCGTTAAAGAACAAAATGATAGCAGGAGCTGCTTTAGATGTATTTGAGGTTGAACCGCCAACCAATAAAGAGCTTCTTAGCTTGGATAATGTAATATTTACACCTCACATAGGGGGAGAAACTGTTGAAGCTCAGCGTTTAGCAGCTACGCTAACTGTTGAAAGGTTAATAGAGGCGTTAAAGCAATGAAGAGCGCATATCAATATATTAATGAAACGTGGATAAAATACTATAAAGAAAAACCGGAAGAGTACAAGAATTATCTGATAAAGTGGAGGAGCGAACCGAGAATTTTAAGGGTCGAAAAGCCTACTCGATTAGATCGTGCAAGGTCTTTGGGTTATAAGGATAAACCTGGCTATGTAGTGGTAAGGGTTAGAGTTAGCAAAGGTGGTATGAAGATTCAAAGGCCTAATTCTGGCAGAAGGCAAAAACATTTAGGTTCTAAACTAATTTCTGGTCAAAAGTCAAAAAAAGAAATTGCATTGGAAAGAGCCAAAAAGATATACGTTAACCTCAAACCTTTAGGCTTATATTATCTAGGCGAAGACGGCAAGTATGTTTGGTACGAAATAATATTTGTTGATCCCAATATAGCTAAAAATTGAATGAAGCAGATAAAATAAAATCATTAATTAAGAATATTTATCTTTCAAAACTGCTCGGAAACGGTTTAGAGTTAGGAAATGAAGATAAGGAGCTTTTAATAAAAAACAGATTTATTGATGAAAATACAAACCTAACTAAAGAGGGAAGACAAAAGATAAAGGTCGTTTTGGCTGGAGGAGTTTTTGACATTATACATCCAGGTCATGTCTATTTTTTAAAAAAAGCAAAAGGACTCGGAGATCTGCTGGTGGTTGTAGTGGCTAGGGATGTTAACGTCATTAGATTTAAAGGTGTTCAGCCCATGCATTCAGAAAAGCTTCGATTAGAGCTAGTTAGCGCAATAAGGTATGTGGATGAAGCCATTCTCGGCGATGAAAATGACCTTATGGTTACGGTAGAAAAAGTAAGACCAGATATAGTTGCTTTGGGTTATGATCAAATTCATGATGAAAAATGGATTAGTTCTGAAGCTCAAAAAAGAGGAATCTTACTGCAAATAGTACGTTTGGATTCGCCATATCCAAACATAAAGAGCAGAAACATTAAGAACGATCCCAGATTTGGCATGTTTTAAACTGTACGCATTTTATTTTTTAGCAATGCTCTTAGCAATCGTGCAAAGAATTTATAAGCTTTAACAGTAGTATTTGATTTATGAAAGGAGTTAACATAAAATGGTTAGGACACGCAGCATTTGAAATAAGCGATCAAAAGACAACTGTGTTAATTGACCCATGGCTTACCAACCCGCTATCTCCTGTTAAACCAGAAAATGTGAAACCTGATTATATAGTAGTGACTCACGATCACAGCGATCATCTTGGTGAAGCTGTGGAGATTTCAAAAAGAACTGGAGCTCCTATAATCTGCGTTTACGAGCTTGCTAATCATATCATCAAAAGTGGGGGCAAAGCAATAGGCATGAACATTGGCGGTCCTGCCGTTTTAAATAATGAATTAAAGGTTTATTTAACTCAGGCTTTCCACAGCTCAACCTATGGTTCTCCTACAGGCGCAGTTATATTTATGAACGGGATAAGGATCTATCATGCTGGCGACACAGGGTTATTTGGTGACATGAGGCTAATAGGCGAAATTTATGACCCAGACGTTGCGCTTCTTCCCATAGGAGGTTTCTTTACAATGAACGCTGAACAAGCTGCAATAGCCGTACAGCTTATTGCGCCTCGCTATGCGATACCGATGCATTACAATACCTTCGACGTAATCAAGCAAGACCCACATTTGTTTGAAGAGGCTGTTAAAAAACTTAGACCGAGTACTGAGGTTATAATTTTAAAGCCAGGGGAAGAAAGGGAAATAAGTTGACCGAGCTGCTGTACCTTCAAGATTCTTACATTAAAGAATTTATTGCAAACGTTGAAAAAGATTTTGGAGATTATGTAATTTTAGATAAAACTGCCTTTTATCCAGGAGGAGGGGGTCAGCCCAATGATGAAGGCTGGTTGTTTTTAAATGATAAAACAGCATTCGAAGTAATAAGGGTTGAAAAAGAAGAAGATGTCGTGAGGCACTTTTTGAAGAAAAGTTCAGACATTAATTTGTCAGGCAAAACGGTAAAAGGTATTATCAATTGGGATAAAAGGTATAAATATATGAAATATCACACAGCAATACATCTTTTAGACGCGCTTTTAAGAAAGAATTATGGGAAGGCGTTTTTAACCGGCGGTCAGATTTATGTTGATAAAGCGAGGGTTGATGTAGATTTTCCAGAAATGAGCAAATCAATGATGCCAGAAATTGAAAAAATGGTAAACAATGAAATAAATAATGGAAGAGAAGTAATTGTAAAATTCTTATCTAAAAAAGAAGCTGAAAGCATTCCGGATTTAGCAAGAACTAAACCCGGTCAAGAGCTTCTTAAAAAGCTTGAAATAGTTAGGGTTGTTGAAATAGTTGGCCTAGACATGCAGATGGACGGTGGAACGCATGTAAAAAACACAAAAGAAATCGGAGCTATTAAGATAACTAATTTTGAAAACAAAGGCTCTCATAACAAGAGAATTGAATTTGTTCTGGCTTAAAGCTGTGATGTTAATAAAAAACTTTTTTATACAATAACAGGTGCCGTTAACTTTAGA
>DAXX01000070.1:11257-11693 GCA_002506605.1 Thaumarchaeota archaeon UBA160 | reverse complement strand
GCCGCGCCTCATAACATTTATTCGACACAGCTGCAGACAACTTTTTTGCAGGTAAAAGCGCGCGACAAGGGTGACAAAATAACAGAATATATAAAATCGGAAAGACGCTTCAAGCAGACTAATCTATGCAAAGAGGTATGCAACCTTATAGACAGAGTACAGCCGTGCAAGATTAGGCTATTTGCTGGCAAGAACACAAACTCTATCATTATATAAAACACAAACCGAGCATAGCAAGTTATACAATAATACAAAGCTGTTCTAATGCCTCACACCAACAAAAAGCCTAGAGCATATTACTTTGGTAGAATTTCAGAAGACGTTGCTAAAGAGTTCCCTAGCCATAAAGTTTCCTTTTAGAGTTATATACTCTTACAAAGCTACCATACAACAAATTTATTTTGAAGTTAATTTTTTATTCCTTTTAAATAAATTT
>DAXX01000070.1:2220-11122 GCA_002506605.1 Thaumarchaeota archaeon UBA160 | reverse complement strand
AAAAACAAATTCAAACAAGCATTAGAGGTAGTACGCTTAGGAAAGTATGAATAGACCCACAAACATGCTAATTACTCCCAGCAACTGTATCGCGTTTATTCGGTCCTCAAAAACAAAATAACCTATGATGGTCAAAAGAGCTGGTTCAGCCGCTATAACAGAAAAACCAATGGCCATTGAGTTTAAAGCTTCTATTATCAAGGCTGAAAGCAGAGCAAATGACTGCAGAGCGGCTATTATAAGAGAATGGCCTACGTACTTTCTTTTGAAGTTAAAGCTCCTTTTTAAGATCAAAAAGACAGTCATTAAAAGGAACGATATAAAATTACCGAATGCGCCAACGAGAGGGTAGTTAGATGTATTAGAAACGGCATAGTTAAAAACGATCAACTGGAGACCCCAGAAAATGTTGCCCATTAGTGCTGGTATAAGACCAAAGTTAAGCTTTAAAGTTTTAAACATTATAAAGAAAGTCCCTGCAAAGATCAAGATTGTACCAATAGTTTCGTAAACGTTTATCCTTTCATGTAAAACAAATGTTCCCCAGAGAACAGGTACAAGATATGAAACTGGTATGAGGCTCATCGTATCTGACATCTGCTCTTTCTTAAGGGAAATAAGAACCAAAAGAAGCCCTGTGCCCATTAAAAGGCCTGAAAGTGCAGAATAGCCAAGAGCGTAAATTCCAAAAGATCCCTTCCAAAATACTGAAACTGCAAAAAGTATTAAAGATGAAAATAAAGTTATAAATAAAGTTGTTATAAGAGCCCCTTGTTTCTCAGATGGCACCTTTAACCATGCATCTCCAGCGGTAAAGAGAATAAGCGATAAAACTGCAAAGAGCACAGCAATTTTCATGCATAATTTTAAAATTTTAAAGGTAAAAAGCATTTTGAAGGTTACTGAATCACATATTAAAGTCGATCAAATTAGTATATGAAGCATTAAATTGTATAGATAAATTTTTTATTCATTTTTACCAAACTACTTTTTATGAGGATATTTGTGCCTCTTAAAGATAATAATGGTCTGAATTCAAGAGTTACAGGGCACCCAGGAAGGGCACCTTTCTACGCTTTAGTGGAAGTTGAAGGAGATAAAATAGTAAACTATCAGATATATGAAAACCAGCATGCAACAGAAGAAAGTGAGCACCACGGTCATCACGAGCATGAAGGTCATGGAGGCTTTTTTATTCGCACAATACTAGATCATAAACCTGATGTTTTTATAACCTACATAATGGGTCCTGGGGCATACAATTCGCTCAAACAGATGGGGGTTAAGATCTATATGCCAAAGGGTCACACTTTAGAGGAATCTATTAACGGATTAATTAAAGGAGAATTAAAAGAAATGAAAGAACCTATTGAAGATTAATTTGATTATTAAATTAAAAAATTATTATCATTGCGAAATGTTCAATTTTTTTATGTTTGTGCACTTTGACAAAAACTTTATCTTTGAAAAGTTTCCGCTTACATTTAACTCATCGACATCATAGATGCCAGTTATATATCTTTCTATTACAGTATCATCAAGAGAAGTTAAGGTTAGCTTTCTTATATTTCTGAAAACTACTTTTTTTCCTTCGCTCACTATCTCTTTTGCATCTACAGTTAACTCATCTAAAGAGCTTATCAGTAAAGAATTTGATTCTTGAATTCCTTTTTGAAAAGATTTAGAGATCTCGTTCAAACCTTGAGCGCTGCTTAGCAACGTCTCATAAGCCCTATTTGTTATTTCTCCTATCGTTTTCCCGCTCTGATACGCCATATCTTTGACTTTTTTAAATAGATCCGTTCTTACACCTTTTATTGTCACAGTTTTTTCGTTTTCTTCTTTTTCATTAGAGTTATTTTCAGTCATACCAGTAATATATGTTTACTAGTTTAAAAGGTTTACTAAAAAATATAATTTAACATGATCATTAGTAAAATTAAAAAGTTATTTGAACAGAAAATTAAAGATTTTTTATCATTTCTTTGTTAGTGATTTTTGAGGTTTGTTATGCATTGTCTCAGGAAGATAATAAAAGAAGGTTGCTGCCCCTAAAGAGCACGCCCCAATGAAAAGGAATGGAAGGCTTGGCTTTTTAAAAATATCCAAAACGGTGCCAAGAACTATGGGTGAAATCATGCCCCCAATTCTTCCCCATGCAAGCGAATTACCAAGCCCCCTTCCTCTTATACCGTTATCATAAATCTCAGAAGCAACTATGGTTACTATTGCCAACGACCCCTCCATTAAAAAAAGAGAAATAAATGTAAAAGCTACGGCAATTACGGAAGCGAAACCAGAAAACAATAAAGTTAAAAGCTCGGCGATGCCTGCAATTAAACTCAAAAAAATACCTAGAATTCTCCTGCCGATCCTATCTATAATGGGAGCGATAAAGATAGCGCCAAGAAATGCCCCCATATTTGTTATCAATATATAATCTTTTTGAATCAAGCTTGGTACTTTTACAAGACCCTTAGATAACAGGGTAGGAAACCAGTCAACTATCCCATAAACAACAAAGAATACAAGGAAAGTTGCAAAAGATATCAAAAGTGTATCTTTAAGATACTTTCCTTTGTATAACTCACTAAATCCTAAGCTATGCGCTGGCTCTTTTGTTTCTGAAATTTTAAGGATTGGGATAAGTGTTATCAGTTGTGCTATTCCAAAAACGAATATGAACCTTATACCGAAGAAGAAAATAAAAAGCGGAGCAACAACAAAGCCCAAATTAAAAATGGCGTTTCCGATTGACATTACACTTCCTCTTACAGACGGCTCTGAAAACTCGTTCATCATTGCGTTGGCGACCGGGACATTTGCTCCTATGCCAGAACCCATTATGAGCATAGAGATTATAAGCGCATAAAAAGAGCTGTTAACATATGGTATAAATGAGCCACAAGAATAAAGAATCAATGACAAAGCTAGAGCCGGTCGTCTTCCTATTCTGTCTGAAGCGCCTGAAATAAATAGAGAGCCAAGAAGCATTCCCAAGAATTCTAAAAAGAACATGTACTCTTCCGATGCAACACCGCTCTTATAATAAAGGGGAAGCAGTATAGCAGGAATTATCAGCAAAGAGCCTGCAACCAGTTGAGTATAAAAAAGATAAAATTCTTTAAACCAGTCAGTCCTATTTTTGACAACTTTAAAGTGCTGAAGCTCTTCTGTTCGTACCATGCTCGCCTATTAATTTTTGTATTTTAATATTTAGCTAAAAAATCATGAATATTTTTAAAAATTTTTTAAACGCAACGGAAATATTTAAAAATTTAATATAAATATTATGATTCGCTCAAATTACTGTTTTTTAGAAAAAATTAAGGTGCAAATTGACTCTGATGATTTGATTGAAATAAATCAAATACTGATAAGAGCGATCCGAGCCTTTTTTCTGAAAAACCGTAATTTGATATTATCCGCTATTTGCAAAAATGCTTTTTATAAAACATGAACGCAAGATGCAAACAACAAAAAGATAAGATACGCAGACTACAGTACCGTCATTATACCCTTAAGTTAGGAAAATGAAGAATTTTAATTAAAGAGATCTTCGAATATGTATTTTGAATAGAGTTATAAACTTGAGATCAATTTTAAATTCCAACTCTAAAGGCCAAACAGATTTTTAAAGGAATTAAAAACTGCTGAAAGCCAAGAGTTTTTTGATAGTTTGATGGTTTCAGCTTATATAAACATTGTGAGCAATATTTATCAGTTTATATAAATAGTTTGCAGAATTTATATGTATGCGAACTCTCTTAATAGTAAATCCTAGGTCAGGAGGTTTTTCTGAAAGACACATAAAGATGTTAAATGCAATTTTTGCCGACTCTGAAATTTTTTATACAAAAAACAGAAGTGAAGCAGAAGAAATTGCGTTAAAAACAAATGTAGACCTCATATTTAGCTGTGGTGGGGACGGTACATTCAATGAGATAGTAAACGGAGTTCTTAAGTCTGAAAAAAAGCACGTATTGGTCTATTGTCCTATGGGCACTGGGAAAGATTATGGAAGATCTATAGGTATAAGAAATTGGTATGAGCTGTATAATGCTCTCACAGATTTTTATGTTGCTGATGTTGATGTTGTTATGGTTGAAGGTTCTGGTTTCGCAAGATATTTTGCCAACGCTTTTGATATGGGCGTAGGCCCGCTGATAAGCGGTTTTCTAGAATCGCATAGATATTTAGGAAAAAAAGCAATAAAAATAGGACTTTTTCTTAAGCTTTTGCGAGTGGAAAGTTTTTATACAACTGTTAGATGCGATGGAAAAGAGGTAAGCTTAAGGACTATTGAGCTAATAGCTGGCAACGGAAGGTACTTAGGAGGAGGAATAAAGGTCGCGCCCCTTTCTTATCTAAACGATGGTTTGCTTGACCTTTATATAGTAAATCCGTATGAATCTTTCTCAACGTTAGTTAAACTCAGGACAATTTACGACGGGTCTTATATAGAAAGAGGCTATGGTAAGCATTTTAGATGCTCTGAAGCAGAAATTGATGCCAATAAAGATAGTTTTGAAATCGATGGAGAACTTTACCAAGGATCGAAGCTTATCCTCAAAGTTAAAAAAGGTTATCTTAAGGTTTTGATAAACAGAAAAAAAGCTGAAGCCGTATTTATTTAAATTTAAAACTGTTCCAGTTATGGAGACAAATATGAATAAATTTTTTGTAAAAATTATATAAAAATTTTAACTTCCCAAGTTTTAGGTAAGATGCATCATTCGCGTTTATTATAGCAAAATATGTTTATCGTTTCGTCGTAAGAGCTTTAGGGCATATTAGATAGTTTGAAAAATGCATCCCAAATTTGTAGAAGCAAATAGCAACGTTTTCGATCGTATGGTATTAAGGTCAAGCACTTTAAATGCACAAAAACAACGCTGTTAAAGCTTTATATTTTAGAGAGGAAAGGTACCGGACTCTCAATTAACGTGTCTGTGCAGAGACTGAAAAAAATAGGCTAAGTCTAGGCATTTACAGAGAGACTTCTTCAGCTCTCTTATAAAGGAATAAAAGATCAAGAAAATAAGATCTTCATTTGTGCTTCAAACAAATTAGAGCGCGTTGACCTTCTAGCTTTTACGCAAGATTATAAAGGCGAATAAAGTTTCGGCGCCTAACTATGAAGTTTGTTCCTTTATAAGAATGGTTTTTATTCCTTTTAAATAAATTTTAACTTAACGTGAGTTAAGGAAGCAAAAGCCCTTTTCTAAAAAAGATGGATAGCCCCATATTTGTCAAAAAATGCTTTTATAGGTTATCAAAAATATTTAGCAAGGATGTGCTTTTNNAAAAACAAATTCAAACAAGCATTATAGTACACGAATTACTCAGGTTTGATCCAATACGTTAAATATCCTTCGGGATCCCTTCTTTTAACTTCAAGCCTCACTTTCATTCCAACTCTAAGGCTCCTTACATCTCCATCGATCCACGCAAGCACGTTAACGCCTTGGGGCATTTTGGCTATTCCTATAGCGTAATCCGGATAATGAGAAAAGCTTTGAGGTTTCACGTTTATTATAGTGTAAGTTAGCAGCTCGCCGCTTCCAGAAAGCTCGATCCAGCTCATTGAGTTCGAGCCGCACTTGTTGCAGTAGCTTTGTGGAGGAAAATAAATTTCGCCACATTTGTTACATTTTGTAGCCATAACTTTACCCTTCGAAAGTTCCTCATAAAATTTTTTGATCCTATTAATGCTAATAAGGTATCTAACATTAAGCTCCCTCTGGTCAAACCACAAAGAGCTGGACGTTTTCTGATCAACAACAATAGGAGATCCGAATTTCTTTTTTGACTCTTCTGCTGACTCCTTGAGTTTTTCGGTTTCATCGCTCATGCATGGTCACTCCTGTCTAACGAAAGAATAGTTACGTACGCATAATGTCCTGTTCCTCCCACGTTATGTGCCAAAGCTCTTCCGTTCTTTATGTCAGCCTGCCTTCCTCCCTTCACTTTGCCCAATAGCTGATGGTATAGTTCTGCTATCATCGACTCACCAGTTGCTCCTATAGGATGACCTTTTGCCTTTAATCCTCCATCAAGATTGACAGGTATAAGCCCACCTATGTACGTCTGCTTTTCTTTAACGAGTTTTATTCCCTCCCCTTTTTTTGCAAAACCAAGGTCCTCATAAGCCATAACTTCAGCTATCGTAAAGCAATCGTGCACTTCAGCTAAATCTAGTTGTGAAGCTGGTCTATCTGGATTTATACCTGCCTTAGCATAAGCCTGAAGTGCTGCCCTTCTTGCTGCGTCCAGCCCTGAAAAATCGTCTCTTTTGCTAAGGTTTGCTGTTCCAGTAGCATATCCTATGCCGCTTATCCAGACTGCTTCGGATTTGTGTTCCTTTATGAAATTTTCACTTGCGAGCAGGACAGCTGCCGCACCATCAGTTATTGGGCTGCAGTCGTAAAGTTTCAAGGGCCATGCTACATAAGGCGATGACATGCACTTTTCTAACGTTATTCTGTTTGTAAACTGCGCTTTTTCATTAAGCGAACCGTAATAGTGGTTCTTTACAGCAACTTCGCAAAGGTCTTCTTCCTTAGCTCCATATTTTGACATATAAGCTGTTGCATACAAAGCATAGTAGCCTGGAAAAGTCAAGCCAAAGTTCTCAAACTCCCACATAAAATTTCCAGCTCTACCTATATATTCAACTATGGTTTTGGTTGGAGATTCCCTCATCTTTTCTACTCCCAAGGCTAGTACAACGTCAGCTTGCCCTGAAGCTATTATGTCATGCGCGAGCTTTATCGCTGCGCTTCCTGAAGCACAAGCAGCTTCAACTCTGACCGAGCCTTTTGGATTTATTCCAAGACCCTCTGATACAATCACTGCTGGGAGAGATTCGCTGCTCCAGCCGCCCATGTTTGAAACAATAGAATAATCTACAGAGTCCTTTTCTATATTCGCTTCTTTTAAAGCGTCATTAAAGGCTTCCCACGCAAGTTCTTGCATGTTTGAATCAAACCTTTCACCAAATTTTGTGTAAGAAGCGCCTATAATGCCTACCCTTCTCATAAAAATTAATTGATGTTCAATGCTATAAATGTTTAATACTTGTTAACGAGTTCTCTTAATGCTATCATGAATAAGCTTATTAAGAGTACACACATAAATTTTTTAGAATCATAAATTGTGCGAACTTTTTGGCCTATCTTCAAATAAAGAGGTAAAAGTTCCAGAACTTTTAAAAGAATTTTTTGACAGAGGAAAACAGCATCCTCACGGCTGGGGGATATCATGGTATTTAAAAAATGGTCTTGCAGGAGTTGTCAAAGAGCCTGTTGCCGCTCCTGAAAGCAAAGTGGCTCATTTTTTTGCCGAAAAAGTTGAAAGCTACCTGATGATAGCGCACATACGCAAGATGTCAAGAGGCAGCTACCTTAGCTACAGTAATACACATCCTTTTGTAAGAAGTCTTTGGCATAGAGACTTTGTTTTTGCGCACAACGGTGACGTGCCAAAAGTTAAATCAAACAAAAATTATGAGCTCAAAACATGTGTGCCTTATGGGGATACTGACTCTGAACATGCATTCTGCTTTATGATTGAAAAACTATCGGCCATAAATGATAGAGATACAAACGTTCTTGTGCGTAGCATCTGGAATGTTGCTAAAGAAATAGGAAAGCTCGGGAAGTTTAATTTTTTGTTAAGCGATGGAAAACATCTTTTCGCTTATATGAATAGGGAAAAAACTTTACATTATTTGTTGAATCCAAAAGTTGAGATAATAAGGGAAAATGGTGGCATTGTTGTAAATCCCAGCATTGCAGTCATAGCAACAGAAAAACTTACAAATGAAGGCTGGATTTCAATGGAACCTGAGGTTTTATATGTCTTCAATAGGGGATCATTAGTTGACATGTTCAAAGGATGAGATGGTTTAATAATTTGCGTATTCAGCTTTTAAAATCTTGTTTAAACATATTTTAATATTAAGACGCAAACGGTTAAGAATTCTAATTGTTGCTTAAGCAAAGAACTAAGCTATTTCATAGTGTAAAAACAATCATATCGGTTCGAATCTAAAGCTTCAGTTGTCTTTAAATTTTTAATAAAAAAGATAAGAGTGTATGATAATGGGTGTAGCTTTCGATCTTGATGGTACTTTAATAGATAACGCAAACATACTTACGTTAGCACTTTCAAGAGCAATTGAAGACTTTGGATATAGAGCTGATCCGAATAAAATTAGAAAATATCTTGGATTATCATTTGTTGATATAGTTTCTAAATTTATAGAAAATCCAAGCAACGATCTTCTTGAAAAAATAAAAGATGCTAGAAAAAAGTATGTAGTGGAAAGTATAAGTGCATTTAAAATATTTCCTGACGCGCTTTATGCTTTAAAAGCACTTAAAGAACTGGGAATTAAGAGTTCTGTCGCCACAAGTCTTGGCAAGGACCTAATAGGTCCTGTTATAAAAGGAATGAAATTAGACTACTATTTATGTTGCTGGGTTACAGTTGATGAAGTAGAAAAACCAAAGCCAGAGCCCGACGTATTCTTAAAAGCTATGCAATTAATGGACATAAGGCAGGAAAGTTGCATAGTTGTAGGAGATAGAGAATACGACGTTATTGCAGGAAAAAAAGCCGGATCTATTACAGCTCTTGTACTTAGAGACCGCTTCAGCAAGTATGAAAGCGTAAAACCTGATTACATACTTAGAAGCCTCGAAGAGCTTCCAGATATAATATCTGCTCTGAATTCAAAAATCTAATATTCATTGTACAAATATGCAAATTGCCTTGGTGTTTGACCATCTGGAATTATGCAAGCTGAATTATTGTATTTAAAGATCTTTCTTAATATGTAATATCAAATGATGACACCTTTGCAACAATTTCTTTATGAACGTCATGTTTATATATA
>DAXX01000070.1:0-2200 GCA_002506605.1 Thaumarchaeota archaeon UBA160 | reverse complement strand
CATGAAAATTTATTTCAAAGTTGAGAGAGATATCAAAGGCTATGATCCAAATGTATTATGGTCAAAGCTCACTGATATTGCATCTATCCCAAACTACTGGCATGGACACAGGGAAGTTGAGATTATGGAAAGCGATGGTAATAAGCACAGGGCTAAGATAGTGTATGCGTTTCCTGCCATAGGAAAAATAAATGTAGGTGAAAGCATAATAAGAACTGATCAGGAAAATAAAGTCCTAAGCTTTGATAACTATAAAGGTCCAATAAAAGGAATTATCAAAATTTGGATAGATGAAAAGGAAAATAAAATTAGTTGCACTTATGATGTTGCAATGAGCTCATTATATCTACCTGTAAAAAGCTGGATAGTACAACATTTCAAACAGGGCGTCGAGCATGCATTCGATAGGCTATTGGATTCTTAATTCCTTAATATAAATTCTGGCTAAATGTTTAAAACCAGCATAATCTATAGCTCCATGCACATAATAAAGGCATCTTCATAGCCTTTTTTAAAAGAAACCATCTTTGGAACAAATCCTGTTTGTACAAAACCAAGCTTTTTATAAAGATGTATTGCAGGCGCGTTGTTACTGTTAACCTTTAATTTTATTAATCTCAAACCTTAAGATCTTGCTAGCTCTATCAGGAGCCTTATTAACTCTTTTCCAATGCCTAAGTTTCTGAATTCTTTGAGCACAGCTATACCCAAAGTTCCAACATGAGATGCCCTACCAGACCACTTCCTTATTTCTGCATGCGCAACTATTTTATTGTCAGCTACTGCTACTAACGCTATGAGCTTTCCATCCAATATCTTCTGTATTTCATCAGCAAGATATCTAATTTCTGAAGAGTAGGTCTGCCTTTCGTTTGTTAATATAGGAGCTCCCTCATCTACGAGTTCATTAATAAAGTTTATCAGCCCTTCAACGTCACCAATATCAGGCACCCTAATCGTAACTTCCCTTCCATTCTTAGTTTTGAATACCTCTATTATCTGTTTTGGTTGCATTAATAACATTCTGAAGCAAACAAAAATATTAAAGTTTTTTATTAATAACATGGTCGTTTTATCATAAACAATAGAGCCTGATAATTTTACAAGCTCCATATTTAAAAGCAAACATTTTTTCACAAGCAAACAAGTTAAAGTATTACAGGATATTGCTGTTGGTTAATAGAAAGCTAGCAGAAAGCTTAAAAAACAGCTGCGCAAAATTCATTTGTTATGAACCTAAAGCAATTCATATCCCTTATAAGGGTTCCTTCATTAATTAACAGCCACAGTTGCTCCACTAATTATAGGAGGAGCAATAGCTAGCAGGTTAAGGTTTTTTAATTCAGAGCTTTGGATAGATTATGTTTATCGTTGTACTTTTTATGCAAATAACTACAAATGTAATTAATGACCATGGCGATTACGTTCATGTAATTGATAGGTTTGTTTCACATGGTTTTGCGAGGCTCATAGTCAAAGGAGAAGCAACTACAAGAGAAAGTATTTACTATAGCACTTGCGTTTGAGATTGCGGCAGCTGCAATGGCTGTTCCTATAATTAATGCAAGAGGTCCGGTTGTGCTCTCGCTGAGAGTTCCAGCTATATTAGTAGGTTTTTATATTCTTAAGGACCAATTCCTATTTCAAGAACGCCATTTGGAAAAATAGTAGTTGGACTTACAATGGGGCTTGTAAAGTTAGTTACAACAGTTCTGGTTTCTTCAGGGCACGTAACATTAATGGCCTATTTTCTTTCATTGCCTGTTTCGTTGTTTGTGGCTTCAATATTGACCGCAGCTAATACCAGAGACATCGAAAAAGATAAAGAAGCCGGAAGAAAAACACTTGCTGTGATTTTAAGAAGCGCGCTAGCACGCTCTTTTTTAGCATGATAATAGCATCTTACATCTGGTTACCAATTTCTTCAGCGCTTACTAAAAATTGGGCATTGAACCTTACGTTCGTTACTGCCCCTGTTGCCATATGAGGATTAAAAAAGCTAAGAAAGGAAGGCTTTCTTTATGAAGTAAGTTCAATTATGTATTATGTATATTGTTATATAGCATTATGCGTGCATTTTCTATAATTATCTAATCCTTTTTAACCTAATAGTAAAAACAAATCTCATTGAAATAAGATTTGTCTATGGCAAACACTTTCTTTTTTATAATGTATATTTTTGCATTAACCCCTTTGTTGC
>DAXX01000031.1 GCA_002506605.1 Thaumarchaeota archaeon UBA160 | reverse complement strand
TATACTTGCGAATCTACTGATTCTTGATGCGTATGCTTTCACAAATTGGGCAGTTACATTTTAGTTCCATGCAATTTTATCTTCATACAAGGTTTGCAGTATAGTTTGAATAAAACGCTATAAAAGCTTTAAATACTTAGTATCTCTTTGGATTAGTATTTCCACAGCTAAAGTATGCTTTATTCGAACTAAAAATTCCACAAAAAATTTGATCCTTTAGGCAGAAGTTTGAGTTACGGTGTCACTTATAAGCATTCTTACGTCTACTGCAAATGCTCCGTCCTTGTTTACTATGAGCGGGTTTATGTCCATTTCCTTTACGTCTAAGTCAACTATCATCCTAGAAACCCTTGTTATGGTCCTGATCACTGAATTCACGTTATAGTTCCTCTTCCTTGCTGTAAGCGTTGCATACACTTTGCTTTCTTGAAGCATGTTCATGGCCTCATCTTCAGATATAGGAGACAGGCCGTAGCTTACGCTTTTGATGACTTCCACATATATTCCGCCGAGCCCTACAAGGACGGCTGGGCCAAACACAGGATCCTTTACAGCTCCAACAAAAATTTCAACACCGTCTAGCTGTTTTTGGAGCAAAACCCTATCAGAAAGTTTCTTTAAGTTATTGAAAACATTTTCAAGGTTCTCCCTTTCTACATTAAGATAAACACCTCCCAATTCTGTCTTATGAATCGGCTGGTCAGAGGAAACCTTTGCTACCAGAGGGAAACCTATCCTTTCAGCTTCTTTTTTTGCATCTTCTAAGTTATTAACAACTGCCCACGGAGGAACCCTTATGCCGTATAATTCCAGAACTTTAAATGATTCGTAATCGCTAAGAACCTTTTTCCCGTTTATCAACTTTACCGCATCATCTATCGGAGCTGCAACCCTTATCTTCTTTGTTGGCTCTTTTCTTTTAACGTAGTATCTTATAGCCCTCACTGCATCCTCTGGGAAGTTAAAGGCTGGTATATTAGCTGAATCGAGCACTCTGCGCGCGGCATCTTCTGCCATGCCCATTACCACGCCCACAACACCTCTTCCTTTAAAGTTCTGTATCGCTTTGGCAACTTCTAGAGAGCTAACTGTAGCTAAGGATTGGACCATAACAAGCTTTGTACAATCAAGCCCCTGAACCATCTTAAGTGCCGTTATATATCTTTCTACTGTGGCGTCGCCTCCTAAATCAAGCGGATTTTTTGGAGAAACAAAAGACGGCAAAACTATAGATAGGTTCTGTGCAACGTTGGGGGTTAGCTTGATGAGGTTTAAATTCTGTCTTTCAATTTCATCTACCGTTAAAACGCCGTGCCCTCCTGAGTTTGTAATTATAAGGATGTTTTCTTTTATTGGCTCGTTTGATGAAATTAATTTGGCTAAGTTAAGCATGTCTGTTAAATTTTCAACAAATATTCCGCCAACAGTTTCAACAGCAGCTTTAAACAGCTGATATGAACCAGCCAAACTACCTGTGTGCGTTTTGACAGCTTGTGCTCCCGCTGAGCTTGCACCGCCTTTCAAGAAAACAACAGATTTTTTCTTTGTTATTTCAGGCATTATTTCAAGAAATTTGTTTCCATCTGATATTCCCTCTATATAAGCGAATATTGCTCTCGTTTCTGGATCGTCGGCAAGGAACTGAAAAACTTCAACTTCTTTTATATCTGCTTGGTTGCCGAGGCCAACGAAGTAGCTCAGCCCAGTTTTTGTAAGCTGAGCCCAATTAAGCATATAGGCTCCCATACCACCAGACTGAGCAACTAAAGCTAGGTTACCTGGCTTTACATCAACATAAGTAAATGTTGCATTAAAGTTTGGAGTAACTATCCCCATAGTATTAGGCCCGAGGAACCTTATCCCGTATTTTCTTGCAACATTCTTAAGCTGCTCTTCAAGTCTAGCGCCTTCTTCTCCAGTTTCTCTAAAACCAGATGTTATAACTACAGCTGTCTTAACGCCAGCTTTCCCTAGATCTTCAAATACATCTATAACCACTTCTTTTGGCACGCTTATAACAGCCATGTCGACCTTATCCGGAATTTCTGAAACGGATTTATAGGCCTGAACACCTTCAACTTCTTCTGCCCTATTGTTTACAGGATAAACTTTGCCATTAAAAGTTGACTTTATATTTCTGAATATGATATTACCTATCTTTTCCTTATTTCTTGAAGCGCCAACAACTGCTATTGTTTTTGGATAAAAAAGCTCTTCTAGCAACTTATCACTAAGTTGAGAAATGCGGTATTAAAAGATTGTTGTTATTGTTGTTTATTTTCTTCCTTCTTTTCTTCTACAGTTTTAGTTTCTTCTTTTTTACCTATAACGTCCAGTGTAGCAACAGAATTTTCTTTATCTATCTTTGCAAGAACCTTTATCTTTCTTAACCTGAGCTCATTACCCCTACTCCATAAAAGTTCGTTCAACTCTTTAGATATTTTAACTTGATCAACCTTGAGCTTTCTTTTCAAATTCGATTTAAGCATCTTTACAGCTTTTTTGCTCCTTTTGTAAGCAGGCATATAAAAAACCTTCTTTAAATTAACTGTTACCGCAATCTCGTCTGTCATCTAACTCACCTGAGCTTTCTGTGTCTCCAATCTCTCCTCTTAAAGTTAAACCTAAATTTCCTGTTTGTTTTCAACATTACCCAAGCTGGAACAGGAGAGTTTTCCCTCAGTTTTGCCATGTAAAACTTTTTTTCATACGAAGTTTTTCTGCTCCCCAATGTTACCACCTTATCCTGATCTCTTTTCTACTGTTTTGAAGCTTTATAAGCAGTTCCTTCAACTCTTCATCAGTTATTTGATGATCAAGCTTTCCTTGTAGCGCTAACTGAAAAATTTGATCTTCTAAAAGTAAGGCAGTTTGATTGCCTACTAACTTAAGGTTGTTAAGCCTATACCTAGCCTCTGGGGTCAGGTAAATTCTGAGGTATTTTTCTTTAAGCGCTTCTAGCTCTTTCTTTTTTTCTTCGTCTGAAGAGCCCTGGTAAGGTAATGACAACAGCTATCACCCGAGGCCTATTTTTTCTATAATCGGATTTTTCTTTTTAAATTCCTCAAATATCTTCATAGATATTTTATCTAAAGTAGACCTACCTTTTTCTGTAAGTATTCTTCCCTTTGGAGTTTTAGCTACAAGGCCCGCTTTTTCTAGGTCCTTAATAATGCTTCTTATGTGGCTAGAACCGCTTGGTCTTGAATGCGTAAGGCTGTATCCCACGGCTTTCCTACCTCCGTAGATCTTGGTTAGCTCCTTGATACTCAGTGGACCATACAGGTAAAGCTTTCTTAAAATGCTAGCGGCTCTAAAGTAGAACCAGTCAGGATCTGCAGGTGGCCTATCAGCTTGAGAACCTGTTTTAGCATAATAAAAATAAGGTTTAGGTTCTATAAAGCCTGATTTTTTTAAATAGTCTTTTAACTCTAAAATCAAGTCATCAGCTGGAACATCATAAACTGTAGGCATGACAGTACATACAATTAAAAGTCTTCATATAAACTTATCGATGATAATTAACCAATAGAAAATTATAGAAACCAATAATGAAAAAAATCGTTTGCTTGCTATAGGAATTTTTGTAATCTTTTTTCCGCATCGTCCCAGTTAACTAAATTCCACCATGCATCCAAGTAAGCGTTTCTATTATTCTTGTACTGCAAATAATAAGCATGCTCAAATTCATCAACTATCAGGATTATTGGGAGCTCAGCGTAATGGTTCATAAAATGATTTTCTACAGTTATGAAAAGAAGGTTCTTTGCTTCTGTATCATAATAAAGTGCTGTCCATCCTGTCCCCGGAAGAGATTTCTGAGCTTCTGAAAAAACAGCCTTAAACTTGTCAAAACCACCAAACTGACTGTCGATTAGATCTGCTAGCTTTCCCCCAGGTTTTCCTCCTCCTTTTCCGGGAGGAGCCATATTGTACCAGTATATTGTATGAAGCTTATGACCATTTGCGTTGAATGTGAGATTCCTTATAATACCCTGCATGTCGTAACCTGTTACTTCGCCTTTTAACACTTTCTCCAGCTTGTCGAGAGCAGTGTTGAAACCGTTTACATACCCTTTATGATGTCCGTTATAATGTACGTCTATTATTGAAGCGCTGATATATGGTTCAAGAGCATCAGTTTTGTAAGGAAGCGGAGGCAATTCATATTTTTTAAAACCTATGGAGGGGCTCATTAATTTTATTTAATTCAATCTGATAATTAAACGTTGTTCAAACATTTCTATCAAAAATAGATATTGAAGACGTTTTTCAGATAATATTCACAAATTAAGTTAAAAATTTATAACGATCAGATAGAATATGTTTTTTTGAGCCTTCTCTTTACCATACCACCGCACACTGGGCACATTTCTATTTTTGTCTTATAATATCTACCACATGAGGTGCACATATAAACCCAAATTCTTCTCTCTTTTATCTTGCTAACTTTGACACCTTCAAATTTGATTCCTAACACGCTTAATGTATTTTGAAGTTCATAATCATCAGTATATACTATAGAATCGTCATCCAATTTTTTAGCCAAAAGTATAACAGATATATCTGCATCAGAAAGCCTCTCAGAACTTTTCAATGTTTTCCTTTCATTTTCTATCTCTTCTTTGTTTATTTCAAAAACTTTCAATTTACCAGATCTGAGATAGCTGTTTACTATTTCCATTTCAAATGACGACTTCACTTCGTTAAGCACGTTGTACGTAGTATAAAAAACGTCACCGCTGATTAGATTTATCTTGAACAGGCCGGCTGCATCAAGGATCTTTTTCGACATATGTTAAGAATATGCACAGCTGTTCAAAAACTCTACGAAGGTTTCGGGTTTAGAATGTTTAGAAAAGGAAATATTTTGTCTTCTAAAATAAAACATCGATTGAAAACAACGTTGATTATTTAGCTTTTGTAGTTTGATGCCCAGCAAATCCTTTACCTCATTTAAGCGCACTGAAGCAAAAGAGTATTTTAATTCGGAAAAAGGCTCTTTCGGTTACCATCTATTTAGCTAAAGCGCGCAACCTAAGATGCTTAACCTGCTATTTTACAGCAGGAAAAAGAGAAGAAGGCGAGCTTAAATGTGAAGATTGGTTCAAGGTTATCAAAAAGCTGGCAACATCGGTACCACCTATTTTTACCTTTTAGGAAGAGAACCTCTTTTGCTTCCTTTAAATGAATTAAGTGCATTAATAAAGGAAATAAAGAATAATGGAATGAAACCAAGCCTGAGCACCAACGGTTTCTTTCTTAACAAAGAAACAGCTGAGTCTTTAAAAAGCTGGAACTGTGCAGGTGCAACTCAGCATAGATGGCGCAACCGAAAAAGTTAATGATTTTATAAGAGGAAAAGGAAGTTTTCAAGCTACATTAAAAGCAGCTTCTAACTTAAAGGAAAAGAGCGTTGATTTTTCAACTTCTATGACGCTAACGTCTGTTGATTATGAGCGAGCTCTTGATTTTATTGTGCTTGGCGAAAAAAATTGGAGCAAAAACCGCTATGATAATAGCAGCTCAAAAGTTCGGTAGAGCATAAGCAGGATCATTCAAAGAGAAGTCATGTTTTTCAGGTATATGAGCAGCTAAGAAATTACAGGCTTAGCATTCCAACAATCCTTAACAGTTTTATGTTTTACCTTGAAAAATTATACAGCGTAGGTTTAAAAGTAATGCAATATGGTTTAGGAGTAGAGGCAGATGCCCAGCTGGGAGGACTCGGCTTGTTATAGGAACAAAAGGAGAAATCTACGGTTGCTAGCTGTTGACTAGTCCTGAATCTGTAGAGGGCAACGCTTCAACAGATTCTTTAAAATATATACAGGAAAAAGGTTTAAAAAGCTTTTGAAAAAAGATGATTATGAATGCAAAAGTTGTCCGCTCTACCATGCACGCTGCGAAGGTGCTCAGCGAGATTTTATTCAACATCAAGAAGTTTGAATCGCAAGGATCCACTTTGTAGATTAAATGAAAATGAAGCGCTATCGTTTCGCAAAAGTTTCACAAAGTTCCTTATATAGGTATAAAATAATAATTTCTTCACAATGATGCATAAGCATGAGTTATTGATTATGGTCCCTATAATTTTAGGGATGATGCTTTGCCCAGCATTGCCGGCAGGCGCAGCAAACGTTACAGCTTTTGCTTACCCTGAAAAGAACGTGGCGGAAATATATGTAAATGATACTGTTTATGCTATTTTTCATTATCCGAGCAACAGCTTTTTTTCAAAAATTCTTAATGGAACTTCTTTGAGCTATAGTGCAAGCATAAGCAATGTGCCTCATAATACAGAATTTTTCCATGATTTGCAAGAAGCTTTTGTTCAAGGAGAAAATAATGCAGTCAACTACAATATAAGTATCATTAACATAAGCGTAATAACTATTAGAAAGTTTTTTGCAAATGAAACATCTGCAATTTATGTAAAGAGTTCTGTAATGATAATCTGGCTTAGCGGCATATTTAAAAAGAACGGAACTGAGATTGTCGGAAACTTTTCTTGGAAGTCCTTCAAAATTAATAAGCATCTTTATTTGATGGAAAACGGAAAGATGGAAGACATAAACTTTTTTGGCGAAGGCTTTATGGGCATGCTTGGTATGCCAGAATTTTTACAGGTACCTGAAATTTCAACACTAAATTTTTCAGCCTTTAACCAACCTTTAAGCCAATGGAGCAGAGTTTATAACTCAAATTCTAATATGACCGTATTCACGAAATCAATGCCCTCGCTGACAATCTATTCTGAAAATCTTACAGTGAATGGAAATAGCTATTCATTAAAAATTATTTCTGATCCTGCATACACGATAGATATTCAAGGGTATGCTATTGCTGTAGGCGATGAGGTATATGTTACCTCGCCTGCATCACAATTTTCTTCCTACGCTCTTGCCTTTGTAGCTGGCATCTTTTTTATAGTAATAGCAGGAGTAGGAATCTATTTAACTCGCAGAAAAGGAAACACTTATTTTAAGCCTCGGGCGGGATTTGAACCCGCGACCTTCGCCTTACCAAGGCGACGCTCTAACCAGCTGAGCTACCGAGGCTTTAAAAAATGTTAAAAAACGATGCTTTTAAGCTTTTAGATCTTTCCCTGAGTTCTAATGTTATGCATAGCTATAAGATCCCTTTCAAAAGGTTTAAGTTCTTCAGGAATTTTAAGAATTATTGGATCTTTAAGACTTAAACCCAAGCCTTTTTTTGTATTCCAGACATAATGATTAAATTCAACGATCTTCTCAGTATATATCGATAGGTTTTCTTGTACAGGAATTTCAGAGCTAACTGGATATCGCTCCAGATGAACGTTCTTGTTAAAAATGTTCTTATAAAGATAGTAGGTTATGAAAGGTATATACGGAGACATTAATCTGAGAACAATATCAAGCGCTTTGCGCATTGTAAAATAAGCTGAAAGCTTTTCCTCCTCTGTGTATTCAGGACTATAAATTCTTGGTTTAACCATCTCAAGATAGTGATCTGCAAATAAGAACCAGACAAAATCTCTTATTTTTATAAAGCTTCTGTTAAAGTAATATGTTTCGTTAAGCTCCCTTACAGCATTTATAAGAGATTTTAGCTCCCAAAGTATCCAACGATCAGAAATAGAAAGCTGAACTGGCGCTATAGATTCCTTTGAGTTCAGTTTAATAAATCGTGATATATTGAGAATCTTTGTAAGGAACTTCGAAGCGCTTTCTATCCTTTGGTAAGAGCACTTTACATCATCTTTTGTTATATCTCCTTCAAGAAATACCCAAGTTCTAAAAGCCTCAGCACCATACCTTCTAATTACATCCATAGGGTCTATGATGTTTCCGAGGCTTTTACTCATCTTGTAACCTTTTTCATCCACTACATGCATATGAATCCACACATCTTTGAATGGAGGCTTTTTTGTTATAAGATAAGACTTTAAAAGTGTAAAATAAAGCCAGCTCCTCACAATTTCTTTTCCCTGAGGCCGCAGACTCACAGGATAATTATTTTCAAAGAAATTTCTATCGCGTGAGTAACCTGATATATAAAGCATAGTGTTGCTAGAGTCAAACCACGTATCAAAGATCCTGGATTCGCCTACAAATTCTGTACTTCCGCATTTAGGGCACCGTTCAATAGGAGGCTTTTCCTTCCATGGCACATAGTATTTGCCTTTAGGCGGAACGTAAACATAACCACAATTTTTACAGTACCAGAGCGGAATTTCTGTTCCATAATATCTTCTCCTAGATATTACCCAATCATCACTCAACGAATCTATCCAACTAAATAGCAGGTCTGCACTCTCTGGAGCATAAAACTTCATTTTTCTTGCAAGTTCCTTAAGTTCTTCTTTGAACTCTACCTGCTTTAGGTAAAGTTCTTTTCTAGGAATAAATTCGATAGGTGTTTTGCTTCTCCAGCATATAGGTGTTTCATGCTTTATCTTTTCCTCTTTTACAAGGTAGCCCAAATTTCTTAGATCTTCAACTATCTTTTCCCTTGCTTCCCTAACTTTAAGCCCTTTGTACTTTTCTGCATTTTCGTTCATTAGACCGTTCTCATCTATAAGAAAAGTTGGCTTGAGTCCAAGATCTTTAAAGACAATCATATCTCCTCTATCACCATAGCTACAGATCATTACTAGACCAGTTCCGAAGTCCCTCTTTGCGTAAGGATGAGGTAATATTGGTATTTCATGATTGAACAACGGAACTTTAGCCTTCTTTCCATTAAGATTTTTGTATCTTTCGTCTTCAGGATTATAAATAATAGCTTTGCATGCCTTGAGGAGTTCAGGTCTTGTAGTTGCTACTATAACGTCAGAACCATCTTCTAGCTTAAACTTGATATAATAAAGACTAGTAGTTTCTTCTTTATACTCAACTTCAGCATCAGACAGGGAGATCCTGCAATCGGGACAATAGTTAGAGACTTTTTCACTTTCATAAATTAGCCCTTTGTTATAAAGATCTATAAATATTTCCTGCGTTAGCTTTCTAAATTCAGGATCATCTGTTTCGTACATGTCCCCCAGTTCATAGCCCTTTTCATATGAGTTAAAGCTTATTCCAAGAAGCTTGAAAGATATGCTGGAAGCTTTTGAATATTCATCAAGCTTTTCTCTACATTTTTGAACAAAGAGCTCCCTAGGGGTTGTTCTGACGCTTAGCTTAAGTTCTTTTTCAACCTGAACCTCAATAGGTAGACCATTTCTGTCTAGCCCTAACGGAAAGAGAACGTTGTAGCCGTTCATCCTTTTGTACCTTGCTATAGAATCCATGTAGACATATGTATATGCATGGCCTATATGAATAGGCGAATTAACATAAGGGGGAGGCGTATCTATTATGTAAA
Source organism: Thaumarchaeota archaeon UBA160 (assembly GCA_002506605.1). Taxonomy (GTDB): domain Archaea; phylum Thermoproteota; class Nitrososphaeria; order Conexivisphaerales; family UBA164; genus CAYFFZ01. Next base: position 4,686 of record DAXX01000031.1, on the reverse strand, counting down.
CGGGCCTATCATCTTTTACAAATTTATATAGCTTTTGTTCTTCCCATTCTTTTGAAATTTCATTCTCTAGTTCAGGGTTCCATCTAGTTGGTATGCTCATTTTCTTTGATACCTTAACATTACAGCGATGCCGCCAAAGTTTTTAAACATCACGCCTGCTTCTGACTTTGATGAAACTACCTCTACCTTTGCCCCTACCTGATTAGCAAGATCAGAAACATAATCAACAATATCTTGAATTGTTACGTTCCAGAGGCTTTTTCCACAGACCGGGCAAGCTTGTTGAGAAACTTCAGCTTTTTCTTTGTAAACATCAGAGCTAGTTACAAACTTTTCGATTGTATAACCACAGTTTTTGCACGTTGCGTTTAGCCTTACCGTATTTATGTCTTCTGATATTATAACTGTCTCAGCGTTGCCTTCTTTAAGGACTTGCAAAGATGGCTGAAGACCATAAACAACAAGCCCGTCTTTTTTTGAAACTTCAGCAAGAAACCTGTCAATAATCTTTTTTTCTTCAATAAGCCTTACACCTTCTATCAACTCTTCTCCTCTTTCCAAAGTTTCCCTGATACCTTCCTCGCCTGAGTAACCTGTATCTACTAAACCAATTGTTGCCTGCTTTAGCCTATAATCAAGATACTCACCTTTAAAGAAATCCTCTTTGGCCATACCTGGGCCGCTAATAATGAGGCGCTTTATTTTATAAGTGTCTATAAATATTTCCTTTGCATGCTCTGCAACTCTATGAAAGAAATCGTTTATCTCGTTTTCCCTTATCCTTTCAAACCTTCTAGCTGACTGCCCTCCTTGTCTGTGTTTACTGCCTACGCCGCTTGTTATAACTTCGATTACTTCAACCCTGTCCCCCTCTATTATTCCGAATCCTGCCTCTGAAAGGTCAATCGAAATTACACCTATAAGATCTTCTTCCTTAAGCATTGTTTTTAAGATGTCTAAATGAAAATGATCATCACATCTATAAAGGTAAGTTGGCACAGGTTTCGGAGGAACTATTTCATAATATATGAGTTCTTCATTCACAGGGTTTTCTGGCGATGGAACGTAGCCACAGAAAACTATCAATCCGTTTTCAGGGAACTGCCTATAAAGCTTGAGCTTCTGCATTATATGGACTAGGGCGTCCTGGACATGGGTCCTTGTTTGGTCGCTTTTGATGTTCGAAGCTGTGCCATACTCGTCCTTAAGCTGGTTGATTACATCATAGGGAGGTCGCTTTGGAGGTATATATAATGAAATAAGCTCTGTCCCTCGACCTGTAACATTAGATAGTTCATTAAAGAGCCTCTTAACTCTATAAATTTCTACCGAATCATACTGTTGTTGCATCAGCTATCCTGTTACAAATACAGAAACATTAATTTTAAAACGTTTTTATATATTCTGCGGGGATACATGAAAGTAGTAGTTAAACTTTCGGGTAGCATTTTTGATGAAATAGATGCTGAACAGAGGCTCAGCGAACTGGCTTCAATGTTTGATGAATTTGTAAGTGAAGGTAACAAGCTAGCTGTAGTAGTTGGAGGTGGAAAGAGATCTAGGGAGCTCATAGAGCTGGGCAGAAAGCTTGGCGCCAGCGAAGATGTTCTTGATGAAATAGGCATAGATATAACTAGGGTGAACGCGAAAATCATGATATCTAGTATGAAAACATCTTATTCAAAGGTTATTACAGACCTTAGAGAAGCTAAGGTTGCTTGGGATATTGGAAAAATACCTGTGGCGGGAGGGCTTTCACCAGGACATAGTACCAACGCTGTTGCGGCTTTGCTTGCAGAGCACCTTAAAGCAGATTTATTTGTAAATTCAACAAAAGCAGGAGGCGTTTTTGACAAAGATCCTAAAATCAATCCAACAGCAAAACTTATGGAGAAAGTATATGTAGAGGATCTCAAAAAAATGATTAAAGGATCTTTTGAGGCTGGAACTTATGAGTTGCTTGATGAAGTCTCCATTGGAATAATAGAAAGATCAAAAATTAAGACTATAGTTACAGGAACTGACATGTTAGAAGTGAAGAAAGCCTTATATGGCGAAAAAGTGGGAAGTATGATCGTATTTGAGCGAATCTGAAGAAAAAAGAAAAAGGGCAAAAGATTTCTATATTCCGCCTCACTCACATTGTAAGGTTTGCGGGAAAGCTATACCAGAAGGCCAAATATACTGCAGCAAAGAATGCAGGGATAAAGATCTAAAAGCACAAAAAAGAGAAAGGAACATGATGTGGGCATTTTATGGCGTGTTTATGGGGCTTCTTATAGTTCTTCTTTTTGCAAGCTATTTTTTAAAGTGAAAATGTTTAATTTGTTCTTATAAATAAATTAATATGTTGAAGGCTGTACTCGGAATTACGGGAGCTAGCGGTATAATATACGGCGTAAGGCTAGCTGAGGAATTAAAAAATAGCGGGGTTGAAGTGCATACCATTTTTACCGAGGCGGCAAAAAAAACCGCAAAATATGAGCTAAAAGATGCATATGATAGAGTTAAAAGAGTATCAAAAAAAGTTTATAATGAAGATGACATTGACGCCGCTCCTGCAAGCGGTTCAGCAGGGTTCAACTTCATGATCATTGCACCATGTAGCATAAGAACGCTTGGCTCAGTTGCAAACGGAATAGCAGACAATTTGCTTACAAGGGCTGCCCTTGTTCAGCTGAAAGAAAAGAAAAAGCTGATTCTAATAATAAGGGAAACGCCTCTTTCCGCAATCGACATAATGAATATGTTAAAAGTATCAATCGCTGGGGGCGTGATAATGCCTGCATCTCCAGGCTTTTACACCATACCTAAAACAGTTGACGAAATGGTTAACTTTATAGTGGGAAAAGCTCTTGACCTGCTAGGTATAGAGCATAATCTTTACAAAAGGTGGAAGGCTGAAGAATAGTGCTAAGCCTTGGAATAGACCTTGCGGGATCTGAAAAGAGAAAAACAGGCATAGCTTTGATGGACGATAATCTAAACTGTAGCTATTTTACGGTTTATTTGGATACTGAAATAATTAAAGCGGTTAAGAATAAAAAACCAGATGTAGTGACAATAGATGCACCTCTAAGCATACCTCGAGGACGGTCAGATATAGAAGACAAAGATGGACCACATTTTCGGAAATGTGACATTGAGTTAAGGGAAATGGGAATAAAGTTCTTCCCTATAACGCTTGGACCTATGAGAATGTTGACAAAACGCGGCATAAGGCTCTCCAAAGTTCTTAAACATCTAGGTTTTATTGTGTTAGAATCATACCCTGGAGGGGTTCAGGATGTGCTCAAAATACCTAGAAAAAAAGATCTGGATGCTCTTATCAAGGGTTTAAGGGGGCTAGGAATAAAAGGTTGTAAAGACGACATGAATGAGCACGAAGCTGACGCTGCAACAATAGCATATTTAGGCATTCTTTATTTAAGAAACCTTGCGATGCCTCTAGGAGATCCTGAAGAAGGTTTGCTCTATTTACCAAAAAAATTAAATTAAACCAAGCTGAGAAAAAGTATAAACCTTTAGACCCTCTGGAACGCTAAGCCCATCTGCCTGTTTAAATGCAATTATTGTAAGAAAACCATAGTTCTTTGCTGCGTCCACAAGCCTCTGAGTTGCTATCCCATCTAGTACTATGTGTTTGCCTTCGCTTACCTTTTCAAGAGCAGGTAAAAGCTCGTTTATGGGGAGTCTAGCTACCTCATTCAGATCCTTATCTAGTATAACAGCCTCAAGGGTCTCTTTTATAGATGGATAGATGGATTTTACCTTTTCGAGAAGCGCTTGATCTATCTCTAAAACGATCTCAGCTTTTGCCGGCTTACTTTCAAGTATGCTTTTTATTTCTGCAGGTGTTAATTCTTCGACTTCTCTTCCTGCTGGAGCCCTATATATAGGTATGTTGCCAAGCATCTGTTCTAACTCTTTCTGTATGAGGTCACCTCCTCTGTCACCATCAAGAAAAGCTATAAGATTTTTCTTACCCTTTAGCTGAACAACGCTCTCCGGCACCTTAACTCCATTCAGTGCAAGCGTATTATAGTAGCCGGCTCTCTGCAAATTTATAACATCCGCCCTCCCCTCAACCAAAATTATTGTATCGCTATTATTTACTTCTGGACCAGCTGGCAACTTTTCTGGCCCCCATTCAATGACCTTATAAGGTTTAAGAACTTCATATATTTCGTTTTGAATCTTTTCGCCTTCACTGGCCGACTTAATGTACCATTCTTTTAATATCTCTTTAGCTCTATCAGCAACTTGCTTCCTTTTTGCCTCCCTTACATCCTGTATTTCTTCGAGCTGAATCTTTGCATCACAAGGACCTACTTTTTCAACGCTTTCAACCATTGCAGCGATCAATGCTGTGGTAACTATGTCTGTAGATGAAGGTATTATGATCTCACCAAACACCTTGTCATTTTTGGATTGCATGTTGATTTCTATCCTGCCTATTTTCCAGTTTTTCTGAAGCTCGTTAAGGTTAAGCTCTGAGCCAAAGAGACCTTCAGTTTGACCAAATATTGCTCCTATTATGTCTGCCTTTTCAACAATACCTTCTATAGTAAACTTCAATTTTATAAGATACTTGATAGTTCCATCTGGCAATTCTTCTCACCTATTGAAAGAATGTTGCTTCCTTAAAAGCCTTTATGAATTTATCTTTTCTTATATTCTTACATA